>JANOLY010000425.1:0-1956 GCA_031420055.1 Burkholderiales bacterium
GGCGCTCATGCTGCGCTCCCCGGCCAGGGCAGTGCCACCTCTATGATCGGCGCATAGTTGACGTCTATGCATAGGGGCCGCTATGCAGAAGGCCGAAGGAGCCGAAGCACCGCGCTGGTTCGAAGGTGCGCGCACGGACGAGTACGTCCAGCGGCGCGCCAGCGAACTGCTGGCGTTGTTCGTATATGCCCAGCAGCAAGGCTGCGGCGTCATCTGGAGCTAGTGTGGTGCGCCACACTGTTCGGTACTTGTCGGGAGACACCTGCGGCCTTCGACGCTGATCACGGCGGTGCTCCCCGGAGTGACCTGACCTTGCCCTCGTTCGACGTAGTCCATAGCCACTCGGTTACGCGGCTTTCTTTGCCTGGCCCGCGTGCCAGTTTTCCTCGAATCGCATTGGGCTGACGTAGCCCAGCGTGGAGTGAAGTCGGCGATGGTTGTAGAACGTCAGCCAATCGATGATCTCGTCCATGGCCTGGCGCTGGGTGGCGAACTTCTTGCCGTACAGGCGACCTACTTTGAGGCTGCCCCACAGGCTTTCGGTCGGCGCATTGTCCCAGCAGTTGCCCTTGCGGCTCATCGAGCTGCGCATGCCATAGCTGCCCAGCGCGGCCTGGAACGAGTGGCTGCAGTATTGGCTGCCCCGATCCGAGTGGAAGATCAGTCCCGGCGCCGGCTGGCGCCTGAACCAGGCCATGCGCAGCGCATCCGTCACCAGGCTGGTCTGCATGTGCGCCTGCATGCTCCAGCCCACCACCTGGCGGCTGAACAGGTCGATCACCGCGACCAGGTACAGCCAGCCTTCGTCCGTGGCGATGTAGGTGATGTCGCTGCTCCAGACCTGGTCAGGCGCGGCCGGCGAGAAGTCTCGCGCCAGCAGGTTCTCGGCCACCGGCAGGTCATGCCGGCTGTCGGTGGTGACGACGAACTTCCTCTTGCTGCGGGCCTTGATGCCGTGCAACTGCATCAGCCGCTGCACGCGGTCTTTGCCCACACGAATGCCGCGCGCGAGCAGCTCCTTCCATACCCTTGGCCAGCCGTATTCGCCTTTGACTTCGGCGTGGATGGCGCGGATGTGGGCCAGCAGCGCTTCGTTGCCGAGCCGCCCGCTGCCGGGCTGGCTGGGGCGGCTGAAGCTGCGCCGCCGCTGATGCTCGAAGTAGCCGCTGGCGCTGACGCCCAGCACCTCGCAGGTCAGCGTGACCGGCCACACCGCTTTGTTCTTGGCGATCCAGGCGTACTTCACAGTGATTCCTTGGCAAAGTACGCCGTCGCTTTTTTTAGGATGTCGCGCTCCATCTTCACGCGTGCCAGCTCGGCGCGCAGCCGCGCCAGTTCCATCTGCTCGGCACTCACCGGCCGATCGCCGGCGCCTTGGAGTTCACCTTTCTCGGCCAGCCGAACCCAGTTGCCCAGGGTTGCCTTCGGTATGCCCAGCACGCGCGCCGTCACCGACACCTCCTGCCCGGCCTTGACCAGTCGAACGGCCTCCAGCTTGAACTCCAGCGTGTACCGCGCCCGGTGTTTCGCTTCGTCTTTCCTGCTCATTTCGTACTCTCCTTGAACGCATTTTCTGCCTCAGCTATGGAGTACGTTTTTCGGGGGCAAGCTCAAGGTGCTTGCCGCTTGGAAATTCTGCGGCATAGCGATTTATCGCCGCCATCGAGCCGTCCCTTTGTGCGGCACGCCATGCTCTGTCGTCGATGGATTGAATCCGCTGCGCGGCATCGTCTCTGTATCGACCTGCCGGCATCGCCGCGAGATATGCATCGTATGAACGGGCTGTGTTCAACCCTTTTGCGCGGCGCCATGCTTCAGCGTCCATCAGCACAATGCGCTGCTGGGCGCGCAAGGAGTATTTGCCTGAGGCAAATGCATCTAGGTACATCGCATAGGCTGCGACCGTGTCCGATTTGGCAGCAGCGCGCCAATGAGCATCATCAATGCTCGCGATTG
>JANOLY010000426.1:0-16394 GCA_031420055.1 Burkholderiales bacterium
GCCGAAGATGCCCTTGAGCTTCACGGTCTGGAATCGACGCGGCGACAGCGGCAGTTCGTACGGCTCCAGCGGTACCGCATCGGGTCGCTTCAGGTAGGCCGGGTTGTAGACGAACGATCCGCTCGCCACCCCCTGCGGGAAGGCCAGTTCGTAGAAGCCTGCCGTGACGACCTCGAGCGACTGCGGCAACTGGAGGTAGACGTAGGCGCGTTGCTTAGAACTCGCCATCGAGGCGCTCCTTGGCATGTCGCACGCGCTGCGGCAGCCGAGCAATTTCCAGCTGTTTGCCTTCGTCGTCGCGTTCGGGGTTGACGAACGCATGGATCTCGGACTCGAGACCCATGGCCCACAACATGGCCAAGGTCGCCCCCAGCCCGGTCTGTAGGTTGCCTGCCTCAACGGCACGTGCGGTGTCGTAGCTGATCCCTGCCTTGGAAGCGATCTCGCGCAGGGTGAGACGACGGCGCTTGCGTGCCAGCGCGATGTGCTCACCAATGCGCTTGGCCCCATCCTTGACGGCGTAGGGCGCGGTCTCGCTCAGTTGAAGTGGGCGTGGCATGTTGAAACCAATCAAAAGGACATTTAGAACGGTTTCAGTTTATCTTTGTCAGGTCGGTCTGTCAAAGGAGAGTTGGTTGAAGGCGTTCTAAAAGTCATTGCAAGCGGCATCAGCAGTCCTGGACGACGATGGTCGCCAAATTGGGCCGAACCAGCACGAGCGGGTCTTGAGTTGATGTTTCGCAAGGCGGGCAAAGCCCATATGGCCACCCAAATTCCCGCGCCCTGACCGTGCTTCGATGAGGCGCAGAACGGGGAACTGGTGTCCTTGCGCCACGTCAGCACAAGCCCATGACCATCGCAGCGCCCCTCGAACCGTTCACCTGACCTGATCCAACTTCAGATCGTCACGTCGTTCAATTTGCCCATCCAGAACCTCACATCGTGTGTACCAGTGAATCGGTACCGGGAGAGCCTCCTGGTGCACGCCTGGATACGCACAAATTGTGGGACGGGGTGGGTTGCTGTGCAACCTCCGGGAACGCGAAACCCGCATAAACACTGGGTTTGCGGTCCGTTAGCGGGTGGCATCGGATGCCTTGAGACCCTACTCGATGTTCTGCACCTGCTCGCGCATCTGTTCGATGGCAACCTTCATCTCCACGGCCAGGCTGGTGAGTTCGAGCGCGGCGCTCTTGCTGCCCAGGGTGTTGGCCTCGCGCTGCAGTTCCTGGATCAAGAAGTCCAGCCGCTTGCCCAGTTCGCCGCCGGCCTGAAGCAGGCGCTCGATCTCGTCCAGGTGCGACGCCAGCCGGGTCAGCTCCTCGGCCACGTCGATGCGGATGGCGTAGTTGGCGGCCTCGCTCAGGGCCCGCTCGCGCAGCGCCTCGGGCGCCACGGCGGCTGCGGCGTTGGCGCCTTGGAGTGCTTCCTGCCAGCGCTCCAGAAATCGCTGCTGCTGGCGTTGCACGACGGCCGGCACCAGCGGCACCGCCTGGGCGGCGAGTTCGCGCAGGCGGCCGACGCGGTCCAGCAGCATGGTGGCCAGGCGTGCACCCTCGCGGGCACGGGCTTCGGCCAGCCCCTGCAGGCACTGGCGGGCGGCGGCCAGTGCGGCGTCATCGAGCCTGACGGTGGCCGCGCCACCCCGACACCACTGCATCACTTCATTCACCGACAAGGGCCGCGCGTTGGGCAGCCAACCCTGCACCGTGCCTTCCAGCCGCGACAGCCGGTTCAATTGGTCGGAATTGGGCACCGGCCAGGCGTCGTCGGTGTCCTGCGAGGTGGCCACCCGCAACTCGATCTTGCCGCGGCGAAACGTTGCCGAGAGCAGTTCGCGCAGCGCAGGCTCGAGGCCGCGCAGTTCGTCCGGCAGGCGCAGCGCCAGGTCGAGAAAGCGGCCGTTCACCGAGCGCGCTTCCACCGTCACCGAGGCCCCGCCAGCGGCCGCTTGCGCGGCGGCGTTGGCATAACCCGTCATGCTATAAACAGCCATCGCGCGTGCGCTTTCCGAAGTCGAATCGATTATGTCCAAGCCCAAACCTGCCCCGTTGCCGTCGGGCACCGTGGTCGGGGGCTACCAGATCGTCAAGAAGCTTGCCGCTGGTGGATTCGGGGTCGTGTACCTCGCCGAGGGCGAAAACCAGCATCTCGTCGCGATCAAGGAGTATCTGCCTTCTTCGCTGGCAGAACGCTCCCCCGGCGAATTGACGCCCCGCGTCAAGCCCGACAAGCAGCCGCTGTACCGCCTGGGCCTGAAGAGCTTTTTCGAAGAAGGCCGCTCGCTGGCGCAGATCAGCCACCCCAGCGTGGTGAGCGTGCTGAACTTCTTTCGCGAGAACGAAACCGTCTACATGGTGATGAACTACCTGCAGGGCGACACGCTGCAGGATTTCATCGTCACGGCGCGCGATTTGAAGCGCGACAAGGTCTTCCGCGAAAGCTCCATCCGCAGCCTGTTCGACGAGATCCTGCGCGGCTTGCGCATCGTGCACCAGCACAAGATGCTGCACCTGGACATCAAGCCGGCCAACATCTTCGTCACCAACGAGAACAAGGCCGTGATGCTGGACTTCGGCGCCGCCCGCGAGGTGCTGAGCAAAGAGGGCAACTTCATCCGCCCGATGTACACGCCAGGCTTTGCCGCGCCCGAGATGTACCGCCGCGACGGCACGCTGGGCCCGTGGACCGACATCTATGCCATCGGCGCCTGCATCTACGCCTGCATGCAAGGCTACCCGCCCAACGACGCGCCGCAGCGGCTGGAGAAGGACCGCCTTGCGCTGAGCCTGTCGCGGCTGCGCAATGTCTATTCCGACAACCTCATCGAGGTCACCGAATGGTGCATGTCGCTGGACCCGCTGAGCCGTCCGCAGAGTGTGTTTGCGCTGCAAAAGGAACTCGCCCGTGAGACCGAGCGGCGCTACACCAAGCTCAGCTTCGGCGAACGGCTGAAGCTGCAGCTCGAGACGATCAAGACCGGAGCGAAGGCATGACGGGTGGGCGCTTCACGTGAAGTTCACCGTCTACCAGGTCAGTCGCAAGGGTGGGCGCGAGCTCAACGAAGACCGCATGGGCTACTGCTACACGCGGGACGCGGGCTTGTTTGCACTGGCCGACGGCATGGGTGGCCACCCCGAGGGCGAGGTGGCGTCGCAACTGGCCCTGCAGACCCTGGCCGCCATGTTCCAGCGCGAAGCCAAGCCCAAACTGGATGACCCGCTGCGCTTTCTGCACGACGCCATCGTTGCCGGTCACCACCAGTTGTTGCGTTATGCCACCGAGCGGGCACTGATGGACACGCCGCGCACCACCATCGTGGCCTGTGTACTGCAAGGCCGCACGGCCTACTGGGCGCACTGCGGCGACTCGCGTCTGTACCTGCTGCGTGGCGACAAGCTGGTGGCGCGCACGCGCGACCATTCCTACACCGAGCTGCAAAACACCTTGTCGCAGGTGGTGCCCATGGGCGAGCATCTCAACCGCAACGTGCTCTTCACCTGCCTGGGCAGTCCGGGCAAGCCGGTGATAGACACCGCCGGCCCGCTGAACATGGTGGCCGGCGACCGCGTGCTGCTGTGTTCCGACGGCCTGTGGGGCAGCCTCAGCGACGACGACATCACGCAAATCTTGTCCTCGATGCCCATCGCCAGCGCGGTGCCCGAATTGGTGGAACGTGCCCTGCGTGTGGCCGGCGACAAGAGCGACAACGTCACCGTGCTGGCCATTGACTGGGAAGCCGCGGAAGACACCGATGTCAAGCCGGGTGTGTCCACCGGTTCGCTGGGCGACGAGGTCTTCGCGTCCACCATCCAGGCCAGCCTGGCGGGCGATAGCCCGGCCGACGAGCTGGACGACGCCGAGATCGAACGCTCCATCCGCGAGATCAACGAGGCGATCAAGCGCAGTTCCAGCAAGCGCCGCTGATCGGCCGACGCCGCCGGCGCCGCATGGCCACACCGCCATGCCTGAATCTCTCCCAACCTGTCCGAGACTGCACCCCATGAGCTTCCAACGATCCGCCGCCCGCCAGGCTGATGCCCTGCGCCCTGTCGTCTTGCAGCGCGCCTACACACGCCATGCCGAAGGCTCGGTGCTGGTGGCCTTTGGCGACACCCGGGTGCTGTGCACGGCCAGCGTCGAAGAAAAAGTGCCGCCGCACAAACGCGGCACGGGCACGGGCTGGGTCACGGCCGAGTACGGCATGCTGCCGCGGGCCACGCACACGCGCAGCGACCGCGAGGCCGCGCGCGGCAAGCAAAGCGGGCGCACGCAGGAAATTCAGCGGCTGATTGGCCGCTCGCTGCGCAGCGTGTTCGACCTGGCGGCCTTGGGTGAGCGCAGCATCCTCATCGACTGCGACGTGCTGCAGGCCGACGGCGGCACACGCACCGCGGCCATCACGGGTGCCTTCGTGGCCGCGCACGACGCGGTCAGCGGGTTGTTGGCACAGGGCAAGCTCAAGGCCAGCCCGATCCGCGACTTTGTTGCCGCCGTGTCGGTGGGCGTGCTGCAGGGCCAGGCGCTGCTGGACTTGGAATACACCGAGGACTCCGCCTGCGACACCGACATGAACGTGGTCATGACGGGCAGCGGCGGCTTCGTGGAAGTGCAGGGCACGGCAGAAGGCGCGCCGTTCTCGCGCAGCGAGATGGACGCCCTGCTGGCCCTGGCCGACAAGGGCATCCGCGAACTGGTGGCCGCGCAGCGGGCGGCGCTGGGCTGATGCAGCTCGTCCTGGCCTCGCACAACGCCAAGAAGCTGGCCGAGCTGCGGGCCTTTCTGGGCGACCTGGGCGTGGCGCTGTTGTCGCAGCGCGATCTCGGCATCGACGAGGCTGAAGAGCCGCACGGCACGTTCATCGAAAACGCACTCGCCAAGGCCAGGCATGCCGCCGCGGCCAGTGGGCAGGCGGCCATCGCCGACGACTCCGGTGTGTGTGTGGACGCGTTGGGCGGCGCGCCGGGGGTGGGGTCGGCGCACTTCGCGCCGCTGGCTGCGGCTGCGCTGGCCGGCCTGGACCGCGAGGCCCAGCGCGCGCTGCAAGACGCGGCCAACAACGCTTTGCTGCTGCGGCAACTGCACGGCGTGGCCGAGCGGGGCGCGCGGTTTGTCAGCACCCTGGTAGCAGTGCGCCACGCCGCCGACCCCGAGCCGCTGGTGGCCGTGGGCCGCTGGCCTGGCGTGATACTGGCCGCGCCGCAGGGCAAGGGTGGCTTTGGCTACGACCCGCTGATGTTCATCCCCGAACTGGGCTGCACTGTTGCCGAAATGGACGCAGCGCTAAAGAACACCCACAGCCACCGAGCGCGCGCCATGGCGCAGATGCGCGGCCTGCTGCGCCAGGTCTGGGGTCTGTGAGCGACGCCGCGCTGCACCACCTGCGCCCGGGCACGCTGCAACTGGCCGCCCTGCCGCCGCTGGCCCTGTACGTGCACCTGCCGTGGTGCCTGAAGAAGTGCCCTTACTGCGACTTCAACAGCCACGAGAACCAGGGCGCGCTGCCCGAGTCGCGCTACCTCGACGCGCTGTGCGCCGACCTCGAGGCAGCGCTGCCGCTGGTCTGGGGCCGGCGCGTGCACAGCGTGTTCATCGGCGGCGGCACACCCAGCCTGTTCTCGCCCGACGGTGTGGCGCGCTTGATCTCCGACATCCGCGCCCGGCTGGTGCTGACGCCCGGCGCCGAGATCACTCTCGAAGCCAACCCCGGCACCTTCGAGCGTGAACGTTTCAAGGCCTTTCGCAGCGCCGGTGTCACGCGCTTGTCGATCGGCGTGCAAAGCTTTGACGACGCGGCGCTGCACGCCCTGGGCCGCGTGCACGACGCCGCCCAGGCGCGCGCTGCCGTGGCCGAGGCGCGCGAGGCCTTCGACACCTTCAACATCGACCTCATGTACGCCCTGCCCGGGCAGACACTGGCCGCATTGCAGACCGACCTGGACGCGGCCCTGGCCTTCGCGCCGCCGCACCTGTCGATCTACCACTTGACGCTGGAGCCCAACACGCTGTTTGCGCTGCACCCGCCCAAGCTGCCCGATGATGATCTGGCCTCGGACATGCTGGACTTGATCGTGCAGCGCACCGCCGCCGTGGGCCTGGCCCGCTACGAGGTCTCGGCCTTTGCGCAGCCCGGGCACCGCTGCGCACACAACCTGAACTACTGGCAGTTTGGCGACTACCTGGGTCTGGGCGCCGGGGCGCACGGCAAGATCAGTTTCCCGCACCGCGTGCTGCGCCAGGTGCGCTGGCGCGAGCCGGCGGCCTACATGCAGCGTGCGCTGGCCGGCAACGCCGTGAGCAACCAGACCGAGGTGAGCCGCACGGACCTGCCCTTCGAGTTCATGCTGGGCGCGCTGCGGCTGGCTGAAGGCTTCGATCTGGCGCAGTTTGCCGAGCGAACGGGCCTGCCGATGTCCACCGTGATGCCCACACTGGAAGTGGCCGAGCAACGCGGGCTGCTGGCCCTGGAGCGCGAAGGTGCCGCGGGTGTGGCCGCCCGCGTGCGGCCCACGGTGCGCGGGTTCGACTTTCTGTCGGACTTGCAGACACTGTTCCTGCCCGCGCAGGGCAGGGTCGGGCCCGCCGAGCCCGAACTCAGACCCGTGACGTTGCCGCGCCCGCGTTAACTCGCAGCCAGTCCATCAGCCGCGGCGCGATCTGCGCCAGCGGCAGCACCTCGTGGGCGGCGCCATGGGCGATTGCTTCTCGCGGCATGCCGAAGACGACGCAACTGGCCTCGTCCTGCGCGATGTTCCAGCTGCCGGCGTCGCGCATGGTCTTCATGGCCGCGGCGCCGTCGGCACCCATGCCGGTGAGCATCACGCCCAGCGCGTTGCGGCCCACCACGCGGGCGGCGCTTTCGAACAGCACTTCCACGCTGGGCTTGTGGCGGTTGACGGGCTCGCCGTCGCGCACGCGGGCGATGTAGTTGGCACCTGAACGCTCCACGCTGAGGTGGTGGCCGCCCGGGGCCAGGTAGGCGTGACCTGGCAGCACGCGCTCGCCGTCAACGGCCTCGGTCACGCTGATGCGGCACAGGCCGTCCAGCCGCGCCGCGTAGTTCTTGGTGAAGCCCGCGGGCATGTGCTGCGTGATCATGACGGCCGGCGCGTCGGCGGGCAGTTTCACCAGCACCTCGCGCGTGGCCTCGGTGCCGCCGGTGGAGGCGCCGATGAAGATGATCTTCTCTGTCGACAGCCGCCCCAGCGCGGCCGGTGGCGCCGCGGCGGCGCTGCCGGGGGCCGGGGGCGCGACCAGCCGGTGCACGCGGGCACGCGCCGCGGTGCGGATTTTGTCGGTGATGTCGGCGCCCAGTTGGCGCAGGCCGTCGCCGATGCCGATCTTGGGCTTGGCCACAAAGTCGATGGCGCCCAGCTCCAGCGCCTTCAGCGTGACATCGGCACCGCGCTCGGTGAGTGTGGACACCATCACCACCGGCATCGGCCGCAGCCGCATCAGGCGCGACAGGAACTCGATGCCGTCCATGTGCGGCATCTCCACGTCCAGCGTGATCACGTCGGGGTTGAGGTTGCGGATCATCTCGCGCGCCACCAACGGGTCGGCAGCGGCTCCGACGCAGCACATGTCGGGCTGGCGGTCGATGATCTCGGTGAGCAGGCTGCGCACCAGGGCTGAGTCGTCGACGACAACAACGCGGGTCTTGACGGGCATGGGGTCCTCTTGTGCTGGCTAGAAAAGATCGACCGAACCGGCGCTGGCGACCGGCACGGGGCGGTTGGCGGCGGCGCGTTCCTGCGCTGCCATGGCTTCGGTGTTGGCAGAGGCCAGCCGCTTGACCATGGCTTTGCCGCTGGCGGGCAAGAAGCAGACCTTGCGCGGGTGGATGCCTTCGACGTCCTTGCTCACCACCGTGATGCGTTCGGTGCGCAGGTAGTCCAGCACGAAGGCGGTGTTGCGTTCGCCGACGTTGATGCTGTGCATGCCGCTGATGACGGCGCCGCCGCCGAAGATCTTGGCTTCCATGGACGTGCGTGTGGCGCCGCGCTTGACGAGCTCGCCGATCAGCAAGTCCATGGCAAAGGCGCCGTAGCGGCCGCTGTCGACGCTGCCGCTGGCTTCGGGCAGCAGAAAGTGGTTCATGCCACCGACACGGCGCTCGCGGTCCCACAGGCACGCGGCGATGCATGAGCCCAGCGTGGTCATGACCAGGATGTCCTCGTCGTGCACGAAAAACTCACCCGGCAGCACCTTGACGGCTTCGTTGCCGAAATGCGCGTCGCGGAAGAAGAATGACGCTTCACCAGGCTTGCGTGGTTGCGCCTTCAACCGTTCCAGCCGGCTCAAGCCGGCGGCGGGGCGGACAGGCGACGCAGGGGAGGAAGGGTTCGTGTGCAGCACACACCTATATCGGTCCGCGGTGGGCGGGCTTGAACTACAGGCGCTCGTAAATCGTCTTGCCGCGCAGCCTGAAAAGGTCGCGTGCTTCTGTGAAGTTTTCCGAGTGGCCCACGTACATCAAGCCGCCGGGCTTGAGGGCACGGTGCATGCCCTCCAGCACCTTGCGCTGGGTGGGACTGTCAAAGTAGATCATCACATTGCGGCAAAACACGATGTCGAACGGTTCGCCCAGGGCGGCCCAGCTGGCGCTCATCAGGTTGAAGCTGCGGAACTCGATCATGCGGGCCAGCTCCGGCTTGACGCGCATGAAGCCGGCGTTGGCACCGCTGCCGCGCATGAAGTGGCGCTTGAGCCGCTCCGGGTTCAAGCCGCGCGCATCGGTGGCGTAGACACCGCGCGCGGCCGTGGCCAGCACCTTGGTGTCGATGTCGCTGCACACCAGCTTGATCTGCGCCGACGCACCCAGCGTCTCGACCGCGGTCATGGCCAGCGAGTACGGTTCTTCGCCGGTGGACGCCGCGTTGCACCACAGCCGGATCGGCCCCGCAGCACGGGCACGCAGATCGATCTGCAAGGCATCGAAGTGGTGCGGCTCGCGAAAGAAGGCGGTGAGGTTGGTGGTCAGGCAGTTCACGAATTCCTGCCACTCTGCCTCGGCATCGTCGCCGCGGGCCTGCTCCAGCCACTGCAGGTACTGCGCGAACGATGTGCGCCCGGTCTCGCGCAGCCGCCGCGACAGCCGGCTGTAGACCATCGCGTGCTTGCCTTCGCCCAGGCTGATGCCGGCGCGTTGGTAGATCAGTCTGCGAATGCGTGTGAAGTCGGCGTCAGAGAGCGTGAACTCCTGGTCGGTGGTGGAGCCGGCCGAACTGGTTACAGCGTTCATGGGTGTCGTGGCCTGCGCCGAGCAGGCGTTGGGTGCGGGTGGCGGCGGCAGTTTGCGGCTGCACAAGGCCTGGCCAAGCCGGGAATTGGGCGCCCGCGCGGGGGCATTTCTGTGTCCAGCCAGGGGGGAGGCGGCTGCTAGACTGACCGTCCCATGCTGCTGCGGGTGCTTCGTGCCCGAGTGGTCCCCGATGTGAACATCCCCTACCCGCCGCCAACCGCCCTGTCCGCGCTTCAGCTGGACCGTGCCCTGCAGTTGCTCGGGCATTCGGGCCAGCCCCTGCCGTCGGCCGAACCGGGCAGCCCGACTTGGTTGCAGGGCGTGATCGACGCGCTGGTCGACCTGTCCAGCCGCGACGCGCTGACCGGATTGGCCAACCGCCGCGCCTTCGACCTGGTGCTGGCGCGCGAAATTGACCGCGTCGCGCGCAGCGGCGAGCCGGCACTGCTGCTGGCGCTGGACATCGACCATTTCAAGCGCGTCAACGACAGTTGGGGCCACCTGGCCGGCGACGAAGTCATCAGGGCCGTGGCCACGGCGTTGATCGACAGCGTGCGACCCATGGACCTGGTGGCCCGCGTGGGCGGTGAAGAGTTCGCCATCATCTTGCCCAACTGCGCCAGCGCCTTTGGCGAGACCGTGGCCGAGCGCATACGCCGCCGTGTCGAGCGCACACCGGTGGTGGTGGCGCCGGGGCAACAGGTGAGCGTCAGCGTCAGCATCGGCGGCGCCTTTGCACCTCAGTGGGTGCGTTCCACGCCGGCCCTGTGGATCGGCCGGGCCGACCTGCAGCTATACCGGGCCAAGGGGCAGGGGCGCAACCTGGTGCAGTTGGAGCCGACGGCGGTGTCAGTGGTGAGCAGCGAAGAAAAACGGCTGCTCTTTGACAGTTTTCAGTTCCAGGACCACGAATGACCGCGCCCTCGTCAGCCCCTAGCCCGTTGAACATCACGGCCGTCACCAGCGGCAAGGGGGGTGTGGGCAAGACCTTTGTCTCGGCCAACCTGGCCGCCGCCCTGGCTGGTCAGGGCAGGAAGGTGCTGGTGCTGGATGCCGACCTGGGCCTGGCCAACCTGGACGTGGTGCTCAACCTCTTTCCCAAGGTCACCTTGCACGACGTGTTCACCGGCAAGTGCACGCTTGGCGAAGCCATTCTGCCTGCGCCGGGTGGTTTTTCGGTGCTGCTGGCCGGCTCGGGCATGGTCGAGTACTCGCGCATGACACCTGAGGTGCGCGAGCAGTTGCAGCGCGTGATCGACGAGGTCGCGCCGCAGTTCGACCACGTGCTGCTGGACACCGGTGCAGGCATCTCCGACGTGGTGCTGTACACGGTGTCGCTGGCCGGGCGCGTGCTGGTCGTGGCGACACCCGAGCCGACTTCGCTGACCGACGCTTATGCCACCATCAAGGTGCTGGCCACCACCCAGGGGCGGCGGCGCATCGCCCTGGTCGTCAACCAGGCGCGCAAGCCCGGTGAGGGGCGCGCCGTGCGGATGCAGCTGCAGCAGGTGGTCGACCGCTACGTCAACCCGACACTGGACGCGCTGGTGCAGTTGGAACTGGTGGGTGAGATCCCCGCCGACCCGGCCGTTCGCGACGCGGTGCAGCAACGGCAATTGCTGGTGCAGACCATGCCCGGTGCGCCGGCTGCCGCAGCCCTGGTGGCGCTGGCGGCCCGTATCGACGCCTGATGCGTCAGCGCGGGCTCGCGCCCGCCAGCAGCACGATCAGTGCGCCCGCTCCGCCCACGGACCCACGGGCCTGCGTGAAGGCCACGACCTCGGCGCATTGCGCCAGCCAGCGCTGCACCTTGGCCTTGAGCACCGGCTCGCGGCCGGGCGAGCCATGGCCCTTGCCGTGCACCACGCGCAGGCAGCGTTGGCCGCGTCGGGTGCAGCCGCGCACGAAGGCGGCCAGTTGATCGCGTGCCTCGTCACGGCGCAGTCCGTGCAGGTCGATCTGCGCCTGCATCGCCCAGTGACCACGGCGCAGCCGTGTGACCACGTCCTGCGACACACCGGGCCGCCGCGCACTCGGCGGCGTGCAGCGCGCGCTGGCGCATCGTTTCACGCAAGGCAGCCAAAGTCGTGCGGGGGTCGCTCTTCACAGCGTCCTCACAGCAGGCCGCGCTCGGCCATGGACACGGTGTGGCCGGCGCCGACCACCACGTGGTCGAGCACGCGCACGTCGACCAGTTGCAGGGCGGTCTTCAGCGTCTGCGTCAGGTACTCGTCTGACTTCGATGGCTCGGCCACGCCCGAGGGGTGGTTGTGGGCCAGCACCACGGCTGTGGCGTTGAGCGCCAGCGCGCGCTTGACCACCTCGCGCGGGTAGACGCTGGTCTGGTTCAGCGTGCCATGGAACATCTCTTCCAGGCGCAGCAGCCGGTGCTGGGCGTCGAGGAAGAGCACAGCAAAAACCTCTTGGCTGCGCCCGCCCAGCGCAAGCGCCAGGTAGTCCTTCACGCCCTGTGGGCTGTCGAACACTGGCGCGGACTGCATCTGCTGCGCCAGCGCGCGGCGGGCCATTTCCATCACCGCCAGCAGCGCGGCCCGCTTGGCCGGCCCCAGGCCCTTGATGGTCTTGAGCCGGTCTGGCGTGGCCGCCAGCAGGCCGGCAAAGCCGCCGCATTCGTGCAGCACTTGCGCGGCCAGGGCAAACACGCCGTGGCCCTTGTAGCCGGTGCGCAGCAGCAGGGCCAACAGTTCACCGTCGGCCAGGGCGGCAGCACCTCGGGCCAGCAGCTTTTCGCGCGGGCGCTGGTCGGCGGGCAGGTCCTTTATCGTCACTGGGGTGCCTTCGTGCTGTGCACTGCGGGGTGGGCCCCGTCGGGCCGCCGGGTGGGGCTCATGGGGCTGAAACGGCACGCGGGGCCGGGCAGAGGTACCCCCGTAGAATCGGGGCCAGTCTATTCGACGCGCCCACAACGCGCGGCCCCCTCGTGAACCGCATCCAACCGGGCTCGTTCCTGACCTTGCACTACCGCCTGGGCCGCCCCGGTGGGTCCGATGTCGTCAACACCTTTGCGCACAAGCCGGCCACGCTGTCCTTGGGCGAAGGCCTGCTCGCCCCGGCCATCGAGCAACAGCTGATCGGCCTGGCCGAGGGCGCGCACGAGCACTTCGAGCTGCCCGCAGGCAGCGCTTTCGGCCCCCACAACCCCGAGATGCTGCAGCGCGTGAAGCTGTCGCTGCTGCACGAGCTGGGCGAACCCGACGCGCAGTACGGTGTCGGTGATGTGGTGCAGTTCCCCACGCCCGATGGGCAAGGCAACTACGCCGGACTGGTCCGCGAAGTGGGGCCCGACTGGCTCTTGTTCGATTTCAACCACCCGCTCGCCGGCCAGCCCGTGCGCTTCGAGGTCCAGGTTCTGGGAGTGCTCTGAACATGCCGGGTTCGATTGAAGAAGTGCTGTTGGCCGAGCCGCGAGGCTTTTGCGCGGGGGTGGACCGGGCCATCGAGATCGTCGAGCGTGCGCTCACCAAATTCGGCGCGCCCATCTATGTGCGCCACGAGATCGTGCACAACACCTATGTCGTGAACGACCTCAAGGCCAAGGGCGCGATCTTCATCGAGGACCTCGCCGACGTGCCGCCAGGCGCCACCCTGGTCTTCAGCGCCCACGGTGTCAGCAAGGCGGTGCGCGTGGAGGCCGCGCAACGTGGCTTTCAGGTCTTCGATGCCACCTGTCCGCTGGTGACCAAGGTGCACGTCGAGGTGGCCAAGCTCAGCAAGGAAGGCTTCGAGTTCATCATGATCGGCCACAAAGGCCACCCCGAGGTCGAAGGCACCATGGGCCAGCTCAGCGAGGGCATCTACCTCGTGGAGGAAGCGTCGGAAGTCAAGGCTGTGCGCCCGCGCGGCGACAAGCTGGCGGTGGTGACGCAGACCACGTTGTCAGTCGACGACGCCGCCGAGATCCTGGCCGAGGTCAAGCGTTGCTTTCCGCATGTGCGTGAGCCCAAGAAGCAAGACATCTGCTACGCCACCCAGAACCGGCAAGACGCCGTGAAGGTCTTGGCCCCCGAGGTCGATGTGGTCATCGTCGTGGGCAGCCCCACCAGCAGCAACAGCAACCGCCTGCGTGAACTGGCCCAGCGGCTGGGCACGGCGGCCTACATGGTGGACGCCGCTGAGGACCTGTGCGCCGACTGGTTCGAGGGCCGGCGCCGGGTCGGGTTGACGGCCGGCGCGTCAGCGCCGGACATCCTGGTGCAGCAAGTCATTCTGCGGCTGCGCGAACTGGGTGCCGTCAGCATCCGCAAGATGGACGGCGTGCAAGAGGCCGTGCACTTCCCGCTGCCGCGCGGGCTGGGCGACCGCAGCATGGCCGAGCTGGCGGCATCCCGATCCTGAAGGCAGCCGCTGTGTTCACACACATCCAAGCGGCGCCACAAGGGCGCCGTTTTACTGTCGCAGCCACCTTCCACGGGGACCTCCCAACATGATCGACATCAATCTCATCCGCCGCGACCTGGACAGCGTTGTGGCCCAACTGCAGCGGCGCAAGAACCCGCAGCCGTTTCTGGACGTGGCGCAGTACAGCGCCCTGGAAGCCGAGCGCAAGCACATCCAGACCCATACCGAGCAACTGCAGGCCCGACGCAACGGCCTGAGCAAGCAGATCGGCCAGCTCAAGGGCCAGGGCGCCGACGCTGCTGCGGTGACCGAGGTGATGTCTCAGGTGAGCGCGATTGCCGACGAGATCAAGGCCGGTGCCGAGCGACTGGAACTCGTGCAAGCGCAGCTTCACGACCTGCTGATGGCCCTGCCCAACCTGCCGCATGAAAGCGTGCCCGAAGGCGCCGACGAAACCGGCAACGTCGAAGTGCGCCGCTGGGGCACGCCACGCGCCTTCGACTTCACGCCCAAGGACCATGTCGACCTCGGTCAGCCCTTGGGCCTGGACTTCGAAACCGGCGCGCGCCTGTCCGGCGCACGCTTCACCTTTCTGCGCGGCCCGGCGGCGCGCCTGCACCGGGCGCTGGCGCAGTTCATGCTGGACATGCAGACCGAACAGCACGGCTACATCGAGTGCTACACGCCCTACATCGTCAACCGTGAAATTCTCGAAGGCACGGGCCAGCTGCCCAAGTTCAAGGACGACATGTTCTGGGTCTTTCGCGGCAGCCAAGGCGAGGGCGCCGAGCCCCAGGCCGAGCAATACCTGATCTCGACGTCGGAAATCTCGCTCACCAACAGCGTGCGCGAGCAGATCCTGGACGCGGCTGCCCTGCCCATCAAGCTCACCGCGCACAGCCCGTGTTTCCGCTCCGAGGCCGGCAGCGCCGGGCGCGACACGCGCGGCATGATCCGCCAGCACCAGTTCGACAAGGTCGAGATGGTGCAGGTGGTGCAACCAGAGCAAAGCTACGCCACGCTGGAGCAGATGGTGGGCCACGCCGAGGCCGTGCTGCAAGCGTTGGAGCTGCCCTACCGCGTGGTGAACCTGTGCGGCGGCGACCTGGGCTTTGGCAGCACCAAGACCTACGACCTGGAGGTGTGGCTGCCGGCGCAGGCCACCTACCGCGAGATCAGCTCGTGCAGCAACTGCGAAGCCTTTCAGGCGCGGCGCATGCAGACCCGCTTTCGATCGGCCCAGGGCAAGCCAGAACTGGTGCACACGCTCAACGGCTCGGGCCTGGCGGTGGGGCGCGCGCTGGTGGCGGTGCTGGAGAACCACCAGCAGGCCGACGGCTCGGTGCGCGTGCCCGCTGCATTGCGCCCGTACCTGCGTGGGCGCGAGGTGCTGACGGCTTGATCAGCTAGAATCTGCGGCTTCGCTGCGGCCCAGCGCCGCGGGCACAAGTACCGCCTGGAGAGGTGGCAGAGTGGTCGAATGTACCTGACTCGAAATCAGGCGAACCGCAAGGTTCCGAGGGTTCGAATCCCTCCCTCTCCTCCAGTTCACCTATGAGAACTGCGCCGAAAGTCGATCTACCCCACAAAGAACCCGCCATCTAGTTTGCGCTTGGATGAGACAGCAGGGTTCGAACATCGTCCTTTCCGCCACCCTCTTTGTGCCGGCGACGGTCACGCCGATGGGCGGGGTCTGTTTTCAGGATGATGGGTCGGATGGTGGGTAGGCTGTTTTCCTATGAGAGTTTTCATAGGTAAACATGGCGGAACACTCCTCCGCCGCTAAGTTGTAACACTGCCGTCTGACGGCGGCCGCGGCCACACCAGCGCCCCGCCGCCGCAGCCGGGCTTAGCCGCCAGCTTCGCCTCGGCTGCTACTCGCGCCAGGAACACCTCGCCCGTTTCGCCATCGGTGCGGTGAATCGTCCTGCCGCCCACGTCGGCCCTGCCCGGCTCTGCATCCAGCCGCCCAGGCGCCACGAAAGTGATGATCCAGGTGACGGGCTCACTCAAGCTCTGGCTGGCTTCCAGCGCCTCGACGCGCTTCTCAATGGTGCCAGTCATGGCGTCATCCTCTCGATGGTGCTTGGTGCAGCGCTGCGCGCCTCGAGCGCCTCGATGCGGAGCACAAGCTCGGTGGTCTCGACGATCTTGGCCACGCCACCCAGCGCGGTGACTATCTGCGCGGCCTGCGCCGGTGCCAGGTCGCCATCGGCAGCGGCCTGCACGACAGCACGGGCCTGGTCGGCCAGCGTGCCGCCCACAGGCAGCGCCAGCATCGTCGGCATGTCCACCGGGCGCAACGCGGGCAGCACGCGGTCGAGAATGATGCGGATGGCCTGCGCATCGCCCGCCAGCGCCTGCGCCTTCAGCGTGTCGATGATCTTGTCGAGATCGGTCGCCAGCTTGACGCGCAGCTCGGCGACAGGCCCACGCCCAGCCGGTCGGCCAGGGGACGCCCTGTTGCCCGGTGCAAACCTGCCATGCTGGCCTCGGTCGGATTTCTTACGGTCGTCTATCGGCTTGGTCATGACGTCTTCTCCTTGAACATGGGGCAGCGCTGCAACTGGTCGAGAAGGAACGCCTCGCGCTTGGCGCAGCGCCAGGCAGGCCCGGCGTGAGCACATTCAACGCACAGGCGGCGGTCGTCGGCGTCACGGTCGCGGTGCAGCAGCCGCTCGGCGCGGCCCTTGGCGTCGCTGTAGCCCAGCCATGTGCTGCGCGCCACGCGCATCTCGAACGTGGCGATCTCGGCGTCGGTCCAGGCCGGCAGGCCCGCAAGGTCGTCGGC
>JANOLY010000427.1:0-2089 GCA_031420055.1 Burkholderiales bacterium
CCTACGAACTGGGCATCGGCTTCGTGCCGATCCGCAAGAAGGGCAAGTTGCCTTACGCCACCATGGCCGAGAGTTACGAGCTCGAGTACGGATCGGCCACGGTCGAGATCCATACCGACGCGGTCGAGCCCGGCGCGCGGGTGCTGCTGATCGACGACCTGATCGCCACCGGCGGCACGATGATGGCGGGCAAACGCTTGCTCGAGCGGCTCGGCGCAACGGTCGTCGAAGGCGCGGCCATCGTCGATCTGCCCGAACTGGGCGGTGCCGACAAGCTGCGCTCGAGCGGGCTGGCGCTGTTCACGCTGGTCAGCTTCGAGGGGCATTGAGCCGGGCCGTGCCGCACCGCCGCTGGCCGAGCCTGCACGCCGCCGGCGACACGGAGGTCGGTCGTTTCGCGTCTTGCCTGCACCCCGATCCGCCAAAACCGCCACGATGCCGGCACGTATCCAAGCATCACCGAGCACGATGTCGATCTCAGCGCAAGCACTGGCCCGCTCCACGCTGACGGCTGTCTGCATGGCGATTCCGCACCCAGGCTCGTACACCTTGCCGTCATCGTGAACGTAGGTCAGCGGCAAGTTGCCGCGCTGGTTAGTGAAAAGTATTAGCCTCTCCATCGATTCACTTTAATTCCTTGCCCGGACAAGGCAGCACTATGCCGCTGCCCGCGTCCGGATCTCATCGAGCACCTGCACCAACCGATCAACCTTGGCCACCGGGAACAGCCCCTCCGGCCCCTGCGGGCTGATGTCGAGGAACGGCGACTCGTACAGCCGCCCGGCGTCCATCACGCCGTTGGTCGTCAGCTCGGAAACGATCAAGTCAATAAACTCGATCTGGTCCGGCGTAGCCTGGGTGCCCGCGATCACTTCGCTGAAGGCCTGTGCCACCGCTTCGCGCTCCATGCCGACCAGTGAGCGGATGAAGATGCCCAGCCCGAACTTGTCCTCGGTCGCCTTCTGGATCAGCTCCGGCGTGCCGCCTGCGTCCGCCAGCATGCGCTCCAGCTCCGCCACATCGGTGGGCGTCAGTGCTTGGCCGCGCCGAAGCCGCTGCAAGGCCAGATGGCCCTCGTGGGCCTTAAGGAACTGCCGCGCCTTGTCCTTGAACCTGGCCATGTCCAGGCCGTCGGCGACTTCGGGCAGGTCGAAGGGGGTCTCGGTGCCCAGCTCGTCGATGAAGTCGGTGTAGACGACCTTCTTCTTCGACTTCTCGATCAGCTTGACCAGCAGACGCAGCCGCTTGCGGGCGTTCTCCAGCATGCCCAGCGTCACGTCGGTCCACCACTCGTCGCCGGCGATGGCCTGGATCAGCACCATCTCGGCCTGGATGGCGGGCACGGCTTCCTGTTCTTCCAGTGCGCTGGCAATGGCGCGAATCTGATCCCGCAGCGCGCCGAACCCGGGCGCGGCTTGCAGAATGGCCAGTAGGGTGCGCAGCACGAGCAGGTCGAAGCGCTTGGCCTCCTCGTCAGCGTCCACGAACTTGGTGGGCAGTTTGGCGATGTGGCTTGCCAGTTCGGCATGGTCGTCGCCCGTCAACGCATGCCAGGCTTCAGGCCGGGCGAACTTTTCGACAGCGCGCCGCTGCGGCCGCACCACGAAGTTCTCGACATTCATGGCCGCCACCACCTGGTGCAGATGGCCGGCCGTGCTGTCGCGCAACTGCTGGTGGTTGGGCTGCGGCCCGTACTTGGCCAGCGGCTCGCTGACGTGCTGCCCGTCGATGCCCTTGTGATCCAGCTCCTCGATCAGGCTCAACCGCGCCTTGAACAGGCGTGTGCCCAAGGATTCACTGGCACTGCCATCGGTGGTGTCCAGGTTCTGGCAGTAGTCGAACAGGTAAAAGAACTTCTTGTGTTCGCCCGGGCCGAACAGGTCGGGGCAAAGCCGCGTGCCGCGCCCCACCATCTGCCAGAACTTGGTTCGCGAGCGGACGATCTTGAAGAACACCAGGTTCACCACCTCGGGCACATCGATGCCGGTGTCCAGCATGTCCACCGAGATGGCGATGTGCGGCACCTTGTCCTTGGCCGAGAAGGCGTCGATCAGGCTCTGCGCGTACACGGTCTTGTAGGTGACGACGC
>JANOLY010000428.1:0-4255 GCA_031420055.1 Burkholderiales bacterium
CGCGCCCAGGCTGCGGGTGAGGCTTTCGGTCAGCGCGGTGAAGCCGGAGATGTCGGCGGACAACACCGTGCCTGGGGTCCGCTCGGGCAGTGGCACGCCCGTGACCAGCGCGCGCAGCCGGTCTTGGGGGATGTAGCTGTGCAGGGCCACGGCCTTCAGCCCGTTGCGTTCGCGCCCAGATCACGCCCCAGCCAGGCCGCGCCGCGCACGCCCGAGGCGTCGCCATGCAGGCTTTGCAGCAGCCGCGTGCGCGGTGGGTCGGTGGTGCCCGAGAACACCCAGCGTGCCCACAGCGCCGGCACTTGGGTGTACAGGTGCGGCATGCGCGACAGGCCGCCGCCCAGCACGATCACGTCCGGGTCCAGCAGGTTGATGACGCTGGCCAGCGCGCGCGCCAGGCGCGACACGTGGCGGTCCAGCGTG
The DNA here is from genome assembly GCA_031420055.1 of Burkholderiales bacterium. Taxonomy (GTDB): domain Bacteria; phylum Pseudomonadota; class Gammaproteobacteria; order Burkholderiales; family Burkholderiaceae_C; genus Rubrivivax. The sequence goes on from JANOLY010000428.1 coordinate 424, forward strand.
GCGCGGCAAGCGGCGTCGCCAGCCGTGGCAGCGGCGAGGACCGCCTGGCCGTTCAAGGCCTGGCCGGTGACGTGTTGATGGTCGCGCGCCAGGCCGCTGCCGCTGACCAGGCTTTCGATGCAGCCGCGCTGCCCGCAGTAGCAGTCAAACGTCGGGTCTTCGCTGGGCACGGCCCAGGGCAGCGGGTTGTGGCCCCATTCACCGGCCAGGCCGTTGGCACCGCCCAGCACATGCCCCCGCACTGCGATGCCGCCGCCCGCGCCGGTGCCCAGGATGGCGGCGAACACCACGTTGGCGCCCGCCGCGGCACCGTCGGTGGCCTCGGACAAGGCCAGGCAGTTGGCGTCGTTGGCCAAGGCCACCGGCTGGCCGACAGCAGCGGCCAGGTCGTGTTGCAGCGGCCTGCCGTTCAGGCAGATGGAGTTGCAGTTTTTCATCAAGCCCGCGGCCGTGCGCGTGCCGGGGCTGCCGATGCCGATGCTGGTGTCGCACCCGCCCGCGGCCTGCCGTGCGGCGGCCACGGCGTCGGCCAGCGCCGCCACCGTGCCTTCGTAACTGCCTGCCGGCGTGGCGCTGCGGCGGCGCCAGAGCTCGGCGCCATCGGGCGCGAACAGCACCGCTTCGATCTTGGTGCCGCCCAGGTCGATGCCCAGGGCTGGCCGGGGCGGCAGGCTCATCGGCGCGGGTGCATCAGACCGGCTCGGTGCGTTGCATCAGCCAGGCCAGCGCGGCCCCGGTGACGCGCGGCGCCAGCCGTTGCCGCACCGTGGCGTGGTAGTCGTTGAGCCACGCCAACTCGTCGGGACGCAGCAGTGTGCGGTCCAGGCAGCGGGTGTCGATGGGGCACAGCGTGAGCGTCTCGAACTCCAAGAACTCGCCGAAGGTGTCGCCCTCAGGCGTCGTGGCGGGCACGGTGAGCACCAGGTTCTCGATGCGCACACCCCAGTGGCCGGTGCGGTACACGCCGGGCTCGATGGAGGTGATCATGCCCGGCTCCATCGCCATGTTGGCGTCGGGAATCGTCTTGCTGATGCTCTGCGGCCCTTCGTGCACGGCCAGGAAGTAGCCCACGCCGTGGCCGGTGCCGTGGCCGAATTCGATGCCCTGTTCCCACAGCGGCGCGCGCGCCAGGGCATCGAGCATGGGCCCGAGCGTGCCGCGCGGAAATTTGGCGCGCGACAGCTGCATCGTGCCCTTGAGTACCAGCGTGTAGTCGCGCTGCATGGCCGGGCTGACCTGGCCGATGGGCCACACGCGGGTGATGTCGGTGGTGCCGCCCAGGTACTGCCCGCCGCTGTCGATGAGCAGCAGGCCGTCGCCGGCAATCAAGGCGTTCGACTCGGGTGTGGCGCGGTAGTGCGGCATGGCGCCGTTGGCGTTGAAGCCGGCGATGACGGGGAAGCTCAGGCCCACGAAGCCAGCGCGGCGGGCACGGGCGGCGCTCAAGTGCTCGTCCACCGTGATCTCGGTCAGCGACTCGCCCGCAGCCAGAGCGGCTTCGAACCAGGCGTAGAACACGCACATCGCAGCGCCGTCTTCGGCCATGGCTTCGCGCACGTACTCGGCTTCGCGGCTGGTCTTGCGGCTCTTGAAGACCGTGCTGGGGTTGATGGCCTCGACCACCTTGCAGCCCGCGCCCACCCGCTGGCGCAGACCGTAGGTGACGCGCTTGGGGTCGATCAGCAGCGTGTCGCCCGCGCCCAGCCGCGCCAGCGCCGCAGCGGCCTGGGCGTAGGGCACCAGCGTGATGCCGTCGGCGGCCAGTTGCCGGGCCAGCGCAGGGGGCACTTTGTCGTCGCCAATGAACAGCTGCGCGGTGGTGGCCGACAGCAGCAAGTGGGCCAGGAACACCGGGTTGTAGCTGACGTCGTTGCCGCGCAGGTTGGTCAGCCAGGCCACGTCGTCAACGGTGCTCACCAGGTGGTGGCTGGCGCCGTGGCGCTGCATGGCTTCGCGCACTGCCGCCAGCTTGGCGCTGCGCGGCACGCTGGCGTGCGGCGCCAGGTGTTCGTAGACGGCTTGGGCGGGCAGGGCGGGGCGCTCGGGCCAGACGCTGTCGAGCAAGTCGACATCGGTGCGCAGCAGCACGCCGGCTTTTTCAAGCGCGCTGCGCAACTGGCCCGCCGCGGCCAGGCCCAACACCTGGCCGTCCACGGCCACGGTCTGGCCCCCAGGCACCTGCTGGGCCAGCCAGTCCAGGTGCGCGCTGGCGTTGCCGGTGGGGATCTTCACCAGCTCGATGCCCGTGCCGGCCAGCTCGGCCTCGGCCTGTACCCAGTAGCGGCTGTCGGCAAACAGCGCCGAGCGCGTGACCGTGACCACCAGCGTGGCCATCGACCCGGTGAAGCCCGAGAACCACTGCCGTGCCTGCCAGCGGCCGGGCAGGTACTCGCTCAAATGCGGGTCACTGGACGGGACCAGCAGCGCATGCACGCCTTCGCGCGCCAGGGCCTCCTGGACCTGGGTGATGCGCAGGCGGATGGGTGAGGTGCGGGTGTCCATGGCGGCGCTCCAGGCGGTGAAGGCGCAGATTCTAGGCGCCGGGCCTGGCCGCCCAGGCCTCCGGTCAGCCCCGCAACCCCGCGCAGTGCGGGGGGCAACCGCAGGCTCAGGCTGGCAGCTCGGGCAGCAGCGCGCCGCCTTCGGGCACGGGCGCGCGGATGGCGTTCAGGATCACCGAAACGAATCCGAAGTAGCGGCAGGGGCGCGAGCGCTTGCTGTGGTTCGACGCCACGCCCATCCAGTTGATCCACGAGCGCTGGACCACCGAGTTCAGCGTCTTCTGGGCGGCCAAGCTGACGCAGCTGAAGTACAGCGCCGAGGGTGCTGAGGTGCACCCACTGCCCATCCAGCGAAAGGACCGCCGTCATGCCTGAAGCCCCCACCGATGCGGTCTTTCGCATCTTCATCCAGGCCGACATCCAGCGCGTCTGGCATGAGCTGACCAAGACCGGGCAGGCCCAGGGCGCCGTTTTCAATGCCTGGTTGCACACCACCGGGCTGGCGCCGGGCGGTCGAATGCAGATGCGCACCGGCACCGGCAAGCACGTCATCGTCGACGGCGAGGTCGTCGCCTTCGAGCCACCCACCCGGTTTGTGCACACGCACCGCTTCACGCAGCACGAGGACCCGGTGTGCCAGGTGAGCTACGAGCTCAAGCCGGTGGGTGCGGGCGTTGAAGTCACGCTGCGGGTGATCGGCCTGGCGGCCGGCACGGCCACGGCCAAGAACATGGCCAGCGGTGGCACCATGATCCTGAACTGCCTGAAGGCGATCGCCGAAACCGGACGCCCGGCCTTGAGATATCGACTGATGTACGGGATGTTCGACCACATGGAATTTGTGCTGCCGGCCCGCACGCGCAGCGAACACTGGCCCCTGCACCAACGCTGAAGGAGACCCACCATGGCAGACCCCGAAGCAGCCCGCCTGACGCAGCTGCGCAATATCCAGACCAAGACCGGGCAGACCCTTGCCGAGTTGCACGCCGTGCTGGCCGCCAGCGGCCTGGCCAAGACCGGCGAGCAGCGCAGCCTGCTGATGGAGCGCTTCAAGCTCGGCTACGGCGACGCCAACATGTTGGCGCTGGTCTACGGCAAGCCGCTGCCCGCAGTGGGCGCCGACCCGGCCGCCGCTGCGCCCGCGCCTGTCGTGGGCGGCGACCCGCTGGACGACATCTACAGCGGCGCCAAGGCCGGCCTGCGGCCCTTGCACGAGGCGGTGATGGGCTTCGTCGACAGCCTGGGCAGCTTTGATGCGGCGCCCAAGAAGGCCTATGTCAGCCTGCGCCGCAAGAAGCAGTTCGCCATGCTCGGGCCCGCTACCAAGGACG
>JANOLY010000429.1:0-1615 GCA_031420055.1 Burkholderiales bacterium
GCGAGGAGCAGAAGTCGGTCAAGACCACAGCCTTTGACCTGCAGTTGAACCCGGTCAACCCGGGCATGAGCTTGCACAAGCTTGACAAGGCCAAGGACAAGAACTTCTGGTCGGTGCGCTCTGGCAGCGACATCCGCTTGATCGTGCACAAGACGTCGGCGAGCCTGTTGCTCTGCTACGTGGACCATCACGACAAGGCGTATGCATGGGCCGAGCGGCGCAAGCTGGAAACACACCCGAAGACCGGCGCGGCGCAGTGGGTGGAGATTCGCGAGCGGGTGGAAGAGGCCCCATTTGCAAAGGCGTTGATCGCGGCGGAACCAGCGCCCCGAGCATGGGTGGCGAGCGCCCCGAAGCCGGCCTTGTTCGCCCAACGGTCTGACGATGAGCTGTTGGGTTATGGCGTGCCGACCGAATGGCTCGCCGACGTACGGTTGGCGGACGGGCCCCGGATGCCAGTGCGTCAGTTCCGCCTGGTCCCACAGGTAGTGCAGGGCCACAGGCGGCGCACCGTTCTCGGGTATCTTCCGCCTTTGCCCCCAAGGAACCACCGATGGCCACCGAGCCCGCTGCACCACCCGCCACGCGCCACATCCGGCTGACCTCGCACCCCGGCCAGGGCACCGATGCGGCGCCCGCCTTGACCTGGGGCGCGGCCGACCCCCAAGCGCGCGGGCCCATCGTGGGCAGCACCAGCAACCGCAGCCAGCGCAACGTGATCGGCACCCACAGCGGCAGCTACGGCGTGTACCGCGCGCTGGCCGTGGCCGCAGGCAATCTGGAACGCGGCCACCGCGCCGACCTCACCGACACCGCGCCCACCGACCCGGTCGGCCCCTACCCGGCCTGGGGCGATGCGCAGCGCATCGTCTCCATCGACCCCTGGGGTGCGAGCGTGCAGACAGTCTTTGCTGACTATCTTGCGCGCGGCTACGACATCCGCCCGACCATTGCCGTCACCAAGGCGCGTGTGCACCTGCCCGAGATCAAGCAGGCCATCGCCTTCCAGCGCATGGCGATCGACGGCCAGGTGCTGCTGGAAGACGCCTCGGCGCACGTCACCAAGATCGCCATCGAACCCGTGTGGTGGCTGCCCGGTGTGGCCGCGCGCTTCAAGGTGACCGAGGCCGACTTGCGCCGCGCGCTGTTCGAAGAAACCGGCGGCATGTACCCCGAACTCGTCACGCGCAGCGACCTCGAAGTCTTCCTGCCCCCCATCGGCGGGCAGACGCTGTATGTGTTTGGCGACGTGCGCGACCTGGCCAACCCGGCCGTCACGCTCACGGCGCGGGTGCATGACGAATGCAACGGCTCTGACGTGTTCGGCTCGGACATCTGCACCTGCCGGCCCTACCTCACGCACGCCATCGAAGAGTGCATCCTCGGCGCACAGCGCGGTGGCGTTGGCCTCATCGCCTACAGCCGCAAGGAGGGCCGGGCCTTGGGCGAGGTCACCAAGTTCCTGGTCTACAACGCGCGCAAGCGCCAGCTCGGCGGTGACAGCGCCGACAAGTATTTCCTGCGCACCGAGTGCGTCGCCGGGGTGCAGGACATGCGCTTCCAGGAGCTGATGCCCGACGTGCTGCACTGGCTGGGCATCAGCAAAATCCACCGC
>JANOLY010000430.1:0-8750 GCA_031420055.1 Burkholderiales bacterium
CGGGATCTCGTCGTCGACCAGGCACAGCGTGAAGCCACCATCGACTTCACAGGCACCAGCGTGCAGCTGCCCAACAACTTCAATGCACCCAAGGCGGTGACCATGGCCGCGGTGCTGTACGTCTTCCGCACGCTGGTGGACGACGACATCCCGCTCAACGCGGGTTGCTTGAAGCCGCTGAACGTGATCGTGCCCGAGGGCTGCATGCTCAACCCCCGGCCGCCGGCTGCGGTGGTGGCCGGCAACGTGGAGACCAGCACCTGTGTCACCAACGCGCTGTACGGCGCGCTGGGCGTGATGGCCGCGGGCCAGTGCACCATGAACAACTTCACCTTCGGCAACGAGACGCACCAGTACTACGAAACCATCAGCGGCGGCAGCGGCGCCGGTGTTGTGAAGGACGACGCGGGCCGCGTCGTTGGGGGCTTCAACGGCACGAGCGTGGTGCAGACCCACATGACCAACTCGCGCCTGACCGACCCCGAGGTGCTGGAATTCCGCTTCCCCGTGCGTCTGGAGAGTTATGCCATACGCTCGGGCAGCGGCGGCGCGGGGCAGTGGCGCGGGGGTGACGGGGGCGTGCGCCGGGTTCGGTTTCTTGAACCCATGACGGCCAGCATCCTGAGCAACGGCCGCACCGTGCCGGCCTTCGGCATGGCCGGCGGCGCGGCCGGTGCGCTGGGCGTGAACCGCATCGAGCGGCGCGACGGCACGGTGGAGCTGCTGGCCCACATCGGCAGCGCGGCGATGGAGCCGGGTGATGTGTTCGTGGTGGAAACGCCGGGGGGTGGCGGCTGGGGCGAGGCGGGATGACTCGCTGGCGAGGCCACGGCTCAGGTGGCGGGCGGCATGTCCTCCCACAAAGAATTGGCGCCCAGAGTCATCTCCACGCTCGACAAAGCCACCGCTTGGCCGACCTCGACCGGGTGCAGCACCCAAAGCCCGTCGGCGCCTTTGCGGTACAGGTCGCAGCGTCGGCCTCGGGGGTCCACGACCAGGTATTCGACCAATGACGGCAGCAAGCGGTAGGCGGCGAACTTGTCGCCACGGTCGTAGGCAGCGGTGCTTGGCGACAGTACCTCCACCACCAACGATGGCTCGCGCTTGATGAGAGTGTCGGCCGCGTCCGCAGCGCTGCAGGTGACCATCACATCGGGGTAGAAGTAGCAGTCAGCAGCGTCTACCCGCAGTTTCATGTCGCCCATGGCCGTGTGGCACGGCGTGCCTTTCAGGTGCGCGCGAAGGGCGATGTAGAGGTTGCCGCAGACCACGCCGTGCGCCTGTTCTGCGCCCGCCATCGCAAACACCTCGCCGCGCACAAACTCATGCCTGATCGTTTGCGACTCGTCCCAGGCCAAAAAGCCCTCGGCGCTCATCCTCAAATCCAATGCGGCATGTCCCATGACGACCTCGCAAAGCGTGAATCTCGGTGCAGTGTAGGGCGTGCAACCGCCAGCGCCTGTCGCGGCGAATCGACCAGCTAGTCGGGCGCGGCGGCAAATCGGCCATGCCACGCGATGAGATGTGGGAGAAGTTCGAAGACTGTGCCGAGCGGGCCTTGCCCCGCCAGCGGCTGCCTGAAGTCTTCGACAAGCTGGACCGCCTGGAGTTGCTGGGCGACGGCAACGAGCTGACCCGCCCGCTCCAGCCCACGGCCGGTTGATCAGAGCAACCCCGTGTCTTCAGCCGGCGGCAGCTTGCAGCATGCGCGCGCGCGAGCGCCGCAGGTGGGCGCGCATCGCCGCTTCGGCGCCCTCGCCGTCGCGGGCATGGATGCGGTCGATGATGGTGTGGTGCTCGGCCAGGCTGTCGCTCACGTCGGGGCGTCTCGCGGCCTGCATGCGGTACAGCCGCAGCAGCGAATACACGTCCTTGACGAGCAGGTTCTCCAGCCACCGGTTGCGGCTGCCCTTGGCGATCAAACGGTGGAAGTCGTTGTCCGGGCCGGCGCTGAAGACCGCGCCGGGCACGTCCTGCGGGCGTGTCTCCAGCCCCGACACGGTCTGGCGCAAGGCATTCACTTCGGCCACCGTCATGTTTTCGGCCGCCTGGCGGGCCGCCATGCCTTCCAGGGCCTCGCGGGTGACCAGGATCTGCTCCAGGTCGGACAGCGACACCCCCACCACCTGCACGCCGGCGCGCGGCGTGCGTTCCAGCAGCCGCCGGCCTTCCAGGGTGCGGATGGCCTCACGAAGCGGGCCGCGGCTCACGCCCAGCTCTTGCGCCAGCAGCTGTTCCCGAAGCTTCTCGCCGGGTTGGTAGCGGCCGCCGAAGATCAGCTGTTCCAGTTTCTGCACGACGCCGTCGGTCAGCACCCCGCTGTCGTCGGCGACTGAGTGAACTTCGGTTGACGCCATCGATGTTTTGTCTACAATATTACGCATCTGGAGGCAGAGCAGCAAATTCTGTCAATCTTCGAGATTGTGGCCGCTAACCCGCCCCATGCAAACCGACCGGAGCCCGTTCATGACAGCGCAGACAGGTTGGACCGCCAAGGACTTGCAGGACACGTCGCGCTGGATCCGCTATTTCTCGGCCGCCGAACTCGAGGCCGTCGACCAGGCCATCACTGCCGCGAAGCAGGCGGGGCTGCAGCTTGGCGGGCTGAGCCGCGACAACTTTGCGCTGCCGGCATTGCGCGCCTCGTTTGACCGCGTGCTGTCCGAGCTCGAGAACGGGCTTGGCTTTTTCGTGCTGCGCGGGCTGCCGGCGGGCAAGTACAGCAAGGACGACATGCGCTTGCTGTACTGGGGCATGGGCCTGCATCTGGGCACGGCAGTCAGCCAGAGCAACCGCGGTGACATGCTCGGTGACGTGCGCGATTTCGGTGTCGACACCTTCGCCAAGAAAGGGCGCGGCTACATGTCCAAGCAGCACCTCGAGTTCCATGCCGACACCTGCGACGTCGTCTGCCTGATGGTGCTGCGGGTGGCGAAGTCCGGCGGCTTGAGCCGCTTTTGCAGCTCCATCGCCATCCACGACGAGATCGCCCGCACCCGAGCGGACCTGCTGGACGTGCTGTACCAGCCCTACGGCATGAGCTGGAAGGGGCAGGAACTGCCTGGCGAGCCCGGCTGGTACCTGCAGCCGATGTACTCGAAGGAGCAGGGCCTGCTGTCCTCGCGCTTCATTCCGCAGCATGTGATCGGCTATTCGGTCGATGCGGCGCTGTTCCCTGAGCTGCCGCCCCTGAGCCCGCGGCAGCGCGAGGCCATCGAAGTCGTGCAGGCGCTGGCCAACGACCCGACGTTCTACGGCGAGATGATGTTCGAGCCGGGCGACATGCAGTTCATGAACAACCATGTCATGTACCACTCGCGCACGGAGTTCGAGGACCACGGCGATGCGGACAAGAAGCGCCACCTCATCCGCCTGTGGCTGTCGGTGCCGAATAGCCGGCCCCTCAACGCGTCGATGAGCACGATCTACCGCGACCGCAGCCCGGGCGCGGTGCGCGGCGGCTTCCCCTGCCATGCCGGCACGCGGGTGTTCGAGACGCCCGTGATCACCGACTGAAATGCAGCCGGAGCGCAGCTTGAACCTCGCAGGAGCACCCATGGACGCGCAAGAAAAGCTCACGATCGTGCTGGTGCCCATCGGCGCGCTGGGGCTGGGTGTCGACGAAGGTGATGTCGAACGCGGCATCGCGGCCGGCGCCCACGCCATCGCCTGCGATGCCGGCTCGACCGACAGCGGCCCGGCCTACCTGGCCATGGGTGTGGCGAAGTACTCGCGCGCGGCGGTGAAGGCCGACCTCGCGATCCTGATGCGCGCACGCGAGACGGCCGGCATCCCGCTGCTCATCGGCTCGTGCGGCACCTCGGGCTGCGACCAGTCGCTCGACTGGACGCTGGCAATCGCGCTGGAGATCGCAGGCGAGCACGGACTCTCGCCGCGCATCGCCGTGCTGTATTCCGAGCAAGACCCGCAGCAGATGGCCAGGGCCGCCACGCAAGGCAAGGTCGCACCCCTGCCGCCCATGGACTCGGCCCAGCCTGCGCTGTTCGCAGCCTGCGAACGCATCGTGGCCCTGATGGGGCCCGAGCCCTACGCCGCTGCCATCGAAGCCGGTGCCGACATCGTGCTCGGCGGGCGCACCACAGACACCGCCGTCCTGGCCACGGTGCCGCTGATGCGCGGCGCCGGCGCCGGCCCGTCGTGGCACGCGGGCAAGGTCGCAGAGTGCGGGGCGCTGTGCACGGTGCGCCCGCGCGAGGGCGGCGTGCTGATCCGGGTCGGCCGCACCAGCTTCGATATCGAGCCCCTGCGCACCGGCAACCGCTGCACGCCGCACACCGTGTCGGCGCACATGCTGTACGAAAACAGCAATCCCTTCCTGCTCCGTGAGCCGGGCGGCGTGCTCGACGTGAGACAGGCTTCGTACACGGCGCTCGATGAGCGCAGCGTGCGCGTCACCGGCTCGGTATTTGACGCGCAGCCGTACACGATGAAGCTCGAAGGTGCTGCCAGCGGCGGCTGGCAGACGCTGATGCTGGTCGGCATCCAGGACCGGCGGGTGCTGGCCGACATCGACGGCTTCCTGCGCAAGATGCACGAGGTGCTGACGCAGCGCGTGGAGTCCGCCATGGGCGACGCGGCCGGGGACTTCCACATCTCGCTGCGCCCCTACGGCTGGAACGCGGTCAGCGGGCTGCAGGTGCCGGCCCATGTTGCCCCGCCGCCGGAGATCGGGCTGCTGTTCGTGGCCACCGCGCGCAGCCAGGAACTCGCGACCCAGATCGCCAAGACCTGCAACCCTTGGTTCTTTCACCTGCCGGTGGTTGAGGACCAGGAACTTCCGAGTTATGGCTTCCCCTTCTCGCCGGCGGAACTGGAGCGCGGGCAGATCTTCGAGTTCAAGCTCAATCACGTGATCAGCGTCGACCATCCTATGGCGCTGGTGCGCACGCGCTTCGTTCAGGTCCAGCAAGCCAAGGAAGTGGCCCATGCCCAAGCTGTCTGAGGTCTGCCACGACATCCGGTCCAAGAACGCCGGCCCGTTCTGGATCACGGTCGACCTGTTCTTCCAGGGCCGCGGCGCCTTCGACCGTTACGCGGCCGTCAGCCAACTGAAGCCGCAAGCGCTGGGCGCCGTCTTCGGCGTTCGGCCCGAGCAAGTCGGCTGCTATCCCGTGCCCGACCTGTGCGTCTTGAAGATTTCCTATCCGCGCAAAGACCCGCAAGGCGGAATGGTCGAACGCGACCTGCACGGTGGCCAGCAGTTCGCCCGGCTAGTCGACATCGAAGTCGATTGAGAACTCCCCCCTCCTGCGCCGCCCAAGGACACCAAGGAACCCCATGACCATCACCCGCCGCCAGATCGCCGTTTTTGCGGGGGCAACCGCATGCGCTGCCGCGCTGTTCACCTCCGCCCCCGCGCTGGCGCAGGCGAAGTACCCCATCAAGCCCGTCAAGTTCATCGTCCCGTTCGCGCCGGGCGGCGGTACCGACGCGATGGCCCGCGTGGTGGCGCAAAAGCTCACCGAAAAGCACGGCTACACCATCGTCATCGACAACAAGGCCGGTGCCGGTGGCAACCTGGGCTCGGAAGCCGCGCTGCGCGAGCCCGCAGACGGCTACACCTTCCTGGTGATCTCGAGCAGCTACGCGGTCAACGCGGTGCTGAACAAGCCGTCGTTCGACCCCTTGACGGCCATCGAGCCCGTCGTCCAGTTCAGCCGCGAACCGGTCGTGCTCGCCGTGGGCTCGGGCACACCGTACAAGACCGTGGCCGAGTTCATCGCCGCGGCCAAGGCCAGTCCCGACAAGGTGGCGTTCGGCTCCTCGGGCATCGGTGGCCTTGCGCACCTTGCCGCGGAATACTTCAACGCGCTGGCCGGGATCAAGATCACGCACGTGCCCTACAAGGGGACGGGCGCGGCGATCATCGATCTCGCCGGCGGGCAGATCCAGATGCTCATGGCGGGCACCACCTCGTTTACTGCGCTCGTCAAGGCCGGCAAGGTGCGCATCCTTGCCGTGGGTGCGCCGCAGCGCCTGGCCACCTTGCCGAACGTGCCCACCTTCGCCGAGGCCGGCATGCCGCAGTACCGCGCCGACATCTGGCACGGGCTGGTCGCGGCGCGGGGCACGCCGCGCGACATCATCACCAAGATGAATGCCGACATCAACGCCGTCCTGCAGTCGCCCGAGATGCAGGCTCGCTTCACGCAAGACGACATCATCGGCGCTGGTGGGGCGCCGCAGCCGTTCGGCGAGACGATCCGCTCGGACATGGAGCGTTGGCGCATCGTGGTCAAGCAGGCCAACATCAAGATCGACTGACGAGCGGCGTGCAGCCTGTGGCTCGACGGGCTCGGGCCACGGCCACCACAGCATCCAGGCAGACGTTGGTGAGTGCGGGGCGTGGCCAGCCACCCGAAGGTGAGTCTTGGCCGCGCGGGCTACGGCAGCAGCAGATCCGGCCCGATCTGCGACACCTGCGTGAGGCCGCACAGGCGCATGCCGCGCTCGATCTCGTCGCGCAGGATGGCCAGCGCGCGGTCCGCGCCCGGCGCGCCGGCGGCTAGCGCGCCGTACAGCGTTGCGCGGCCGACCAGCACCGCCTGCGCGCCCAGGGCCAGCGCCTTGATCACGTCGCTGCCGCGTCGCACGCCGCCGTCCACCAACACGGGGATGCGCCCGCGCACGGCGGCCACGACCGCGGGCAGCAGGTCCAGCGTGGCCGCCGCGCCGTCGAGCTGGCGGCCGCCGTGGTTGGACACCACCACCGCGTCGACACCCATGCCCGCCAGCCGCACGGCGTCGTCAGGGTGCGCGACACCCTTGACGATGAGCTTACGCGGCCACAGCTCGCGCACCTGTTGCAGCCGTGCCCAGTCGAAGCCGGGGTCGTAGTTGCGGCCCACCGACGAGGCGATGGCCGACGCTGACGGCGTGGTGCTGCCGGTTTGGGCCAACCCGCTCAGCGTTTGCATCGCCGGCATGCCGTGGCGCGCGATGCGTGCCGCCCAGCGCGGGTGCAGCGCGAAGTCGACAACGTTCTTCGGCGTGAAGCGGAACGGGATCGAGAAGTCGTTGCGGAAGTCGCGCTCGCGCTTGCCGCCGACCGGCAGGTCGACGGTGATCATCAGGCCCTCATAGCCCGCGCTTTCGGCGCGGCGGATCATGTGCTCGAAGTAGCCGCGGTCCTTCAGCACATAGGCCTGGAACCACAGCCGGCCGGGTGCCTCGCGGGCGATGGCTTCGATGGATGTCGTGCCCGAGCTCGACAGCGAGTACGGGATGCCCACCGCCGCCGCCGCCCGGGCGATGGCCACGTCGGCCCCCGGCCAGCCGTAGCCTGGCGCGCCGGTCGGCGCAATGGCCAGCGGCAGCGCAGCCGGCGCGCCGAGCAGCGTGGTCGAGGTATCGACCTGGGCCACGTCGACCAGCACGCGCGGGCGCAGCCGGCAGCGCTCGAAAGCCTCGCGGTTGGCACGCAACGTGGTTTCATCCTCGGCGCCGCCATCGTAAAAGTCGAACAGCGCGCGCGGCAGCCGGCGCTGCGCCAGGCGCCGCAGGTCGGCAATGGAGCAGGCGTCGGCGATGCGGGTCATGGTGGGGTGGGCGCGGTCGCCCAGTCGGGGGGCGCGCGGGCCCAATCGCGCAGGTGGTCCAGGAAAGCCCGCACGCGCTTGGGCAGGTTGTTGCGCGCCGGGTAGATGACGCAGATGTCCAGGCCCATCGGCGGCGTCTCGGGCAGCACCGCCACCAGCCGGCCGGCGGCGATGTCGGCGGCCACCATGTAGGTCGGGTGGATGGCCAGGCCCCGGCCGGCCAGCGCTGCGTGTTGCAGCACCTCGCCCAGGTTTGAGCACAGCGCGCCACGCACGCGCACCGCCTGTTCGCCTTGCGGCGTACTGAAGCGCCAGTAGGCGGTGGGCGACTTCAGCGTGTGCACCAGGCATTCGTGTTGCGCCAGCTCGCGCAAGCCCTGCGGCGTGCCCGCGCGCTGCAAGTAGGCCGGCGCGGCCACCAGCGCCTGCGGCGCCTTCAGCAGCGACAGCGCGACGTAGCTCGCGTCGTCCAGCGCCGGGGCGATACGCACCGACATGTCCAAGCGCTCTGCGACCAGGCTCGAGCGGCCGTCGTCGGCCTCGATCGTGATCTGGATGTCGGGGTGCTGGTCGGTGAAGCGCAGCACCAGCGGCAGCAGCTGGTGCACACCGAATGACGGCGGCGTGCCGATGCGGATCACGCCGCGCGGGGTGTCGACGGCGTCGCGCACTTCGCTCTGGATCTCCTCGAAGCGCTCCAGCAACTGCAGGCTGCCATCGAGCAGGCGCTGCCCGGCATCGGTCAGTCCGACCTCCTTGGTGGTGCGCACCAGCAGCTGCGCGCCCAGCGTCTGCTCCAGCCACGCGACATGCTTGCTGACGGCAGAACGCGAGATCGCGAAGCGCCGCGCGGCGGCCGTGAAGCTGCCGCCGCGGGCCACTTCGGCAAAGATTTCCAAGCAGCGCAGGCGGTCCATCGGCGGCGATTCTGGTGGGGCGGCGCTGGCCGCTCTGTTTCCAATATGGAAAAAGTAATTTCGCAGCTCAGGGCTTACGCCGCATCGGAATCTTCACTAAATTTGCGCTCCATCAAAGACGGACATCCAGCACCTTATTCGTTCCAGATCGTGAGCATGTCGCCCGAGCAAACCCTGCTGGCCTTCTTCGACCATCTCGACGAGCGGCGCTATGACGCGCTGCTGTCGCTGATGACGCCTGAGGCTGTCTGGCACCGCCAGGGGCAGCGGCTGC
>JANOLY010000431.1:0-1996 GCA_031420055.1 Burkholderiales bacterium
CTGGCTGCAACGCAATGTGCACGCCCACCGCGTGGCGGGCTACCGCGCCGTGACGCTGTCGCTGAAGCGCCCCGGCCTGCCGCCAGGTGACGTGACGGCCGACCAGATGGACGGCGCGGCCACGCTGGCCGACCACTATTCCCTCGGTGAACTGCGTGTCACGCACGACCAGAACCTGTGCTGCCCTGGGTGCGCGAGAGCGAGCTGCGTGCACTCTGGCTGGCGGCGCGCGAAGGCGGCTTCGCCACGCCCAATATCGGCCTGCTCACCGACATGATTGCCTGCCCCGGCGGCGACTTGTGCGCGTTAGCGAATGCGCGTTCCATCCCCATCGCCGCGGCCATCACCGAGCGCTTCGACGACCTCGACGAGTTGCACGACATCGGCGACATCGACCTCCACATCAGCGGCTGCATCAACAGCTGCGGCCACCACCACAGCGGCCACATCGGCGTGCTCGGCGTGGACAAAGACGGCAGCGAGTGGTACCAGTTGACGGTGGGCGGCGCCGACGGCAGCACGCTCAGCGGCCCGGCCGTGGCCGGCAAGGTGATAGGCCCGTCATTCGCGGCCGATGAAGTGCCCGACGCCATTGAAGCCGTCATCGACACCTATTTGCGCGAACGCCACAACGGTGAGCACTTCATCCACACCGCACGCCGCATCGGCAACCTGCCCTTCCGGCAAGCCGCCGACACCGCCCGCCGCAGCACGGCTGCGGTTGCCCAGTGATCCACGGAGTAAACCGCATGCAAGACCACAACATCAACTTCTACGCCGCCACTGAAGACCTGCCCGCAGGTGCACAGGTGCTGGACAACACGGTGGACGTGCTGGCGCTGGCTGCCGAGCTGCGCGCGCAACATAGCCTGGTGCCGCAGTTCCCGAAGTGGACCGACGGCCGTGCCTACAGCCAGGCCGTGCTGTTGCGCAGCCGCGTGCAATTCAAAGGTGAACTGATCGCCACCGGCGAAGTGCTGGCTGACATGCTGCCGCTGCTGCGCCGCTGCGGCTTTGACGCCGTGCAACTGCAGACTGGCCAAAGTGTTGAAACCGCACAGCGCGCCTTGGGATTCATCAGCACGCCTTACCAGCGTGTGCTGGACGAGCGGCGCGAAGCGGCCGCACAGGCGTGACGGCTGTAGTAACAGCAGACCTAACTTTCACATTGACTGCCGTCGTGACCGCAATTTCGCTTTACGCACGCAGCACAGCCGGCTTTGAAGGCCGCGTGCAGCATGCCGTTGATCTGCTCAAGCGCGCTGCCGAACAGCACGCCGGCCGCATCGTGCTGGCCACCAGCCTGGGCGCCGAAGACATGGTCATCACCGACCTCATCGCGCGCCACCGCTTGCCCATCGACCTGGCCACGCTGCAAACCGGGCAGCTGCACACCCAAACGCTGGCGCTGATTCCGCGCCTGGAATCCCGCTATGGCCTGCCGGTGCAGCGCTTTCAGCCGGCCGCGGCCGACGTGGTGCACTTCGTCAGCCAGCACGGCGCCATGGCCATGCGCCAAAGCGTGGCCCTGCGCAAAGCCTGCTGCCAGCTGCGCAAGCTGGAACCACTGGCGCGCTTGCTGGAAGGCCGCACGGCCTGGGTGACGGGGCTGCGGCGTCAGCAGTCTGCAGCGCGCGTGGACGTGCCCTTCGAGGCCACCGACGACCAAGGCCGCAGCAAATTCAGTCCGCTGGCCGACTGGAGCTCGTCCGACGTGTGGCACTACATCCAGCTGCACGACGTGCCCTTCAACCCGCTGCACGACGAATTTTTCCCCAGCATCGGCTGCGAACCCTGCACCCGCGCGGTGGCGGTGGGCGAAGACGCCCGCGCCGGCCGCTGGTGGTGGGAGGATGAAGTGAAAGAGTGCGGGCTGCACGTCAAAGTAGAAACCTCACCGCTGTCAGCAAGGACCGTATGAACGCCAACACATCGCTAGAGCATTTGCTGCCCGGCCTGGACCACCAGCACCTGGACGCGCTGGAGGAAGAAGCCA
>JANOLY010000432.1:0-13254 GCA_031420055.1 Burkholderiales bacterium
GCTTGGGGCACCATTCCTAACCCAGGCGAATCCGGGGGTCGGCAATGGAGTAGCCGATATCCACCAGGATGAAAGAAAGGATGTACAGCACCGCGCCGATGAAGACCATGGTGCGCACGATGGCGAAGTCCTGCCCGCCGATGGCGTCAATCGCGTAGGCACCCAGCCCCGGGATGCCGAAGAAGCTTTCGATCAACAGGCTGCCCAGGAACAGCGAGGGCAGGAAGCTGCCCGCACTGGTGATGATGGGAATGAGTGCGTTGCGAAACACGTGCCTGAACAGCACCAGCGGCTCTGACAGGCCCTTGGCGCGCGCGGTGCGCACGTAGTCCTTGCCGATTTCTTCCAGGAACATGGCACGGTAGAAGCGCCCTTCCCCACCCAGCCGCGCCAGCAGCGAGAGGAAGATGGGCAGGACCAGGAACTTCACGGCGTCCAGCGCGCCGGCGTACCCCGACACCGGCACCAGCTTGGCCAGACGCGCGAAGAAGTACTGGCCGACCATGATGTAGAACAGCGCCGATATCGACAGCATCACCACACACAGCACGACGCCCCAGAAGTCGATACGGCTGTGCCTGAAGAACACCAGCGTCAGCGCAAAGGCCACGCTCAGGATGAGTTGCAGGATGAACAGCGGCACGGCGAGCTGCAGGCTGACCACCATGCGCTGGCGCACCTGGTAGCCGATGTCGCCCGCGCCCTCGCCGTCGGCGCGGCCGAAGTTGAAGGTGAACAGCGAGACCGATCGCTCCCAGAAGATGGTCTCGGTGATCTTCTCGCTGCCTTGCTTGCTGTCGTTGACATACAGCGGCTTGTTGTAGCCGCGCTCGGCCTTCCACTTTTCGATCTGTGCTTCGGTGACGCGCTTGCCGCCGATGTTCAGCCGCGCCATGTCGTCGGGCGTGTTGACGGTGAAGAACAGGAAGAAGGTGGCCAGGTTCACGCCCAGCAGGATCAGCAGACCGTACAGCGAGCGGCGGACGATGTACTGGAGCATGCGTCAGTCCCCGGCCGCCCCGGCCGCGGTGGTCGCATTTGAAGCCATGGGCTCGGTGCGTGCGGTCTTGTTCTCGAAGCGGCGGAAGCTGCGCCAGCCGCCGTATGCGGCCAGCGCCAGCAGCAGCGCAGCGGCCACCAGCGGCCAGTAGGCAGGCTGGTTCCACTCGCGCTGGCGCTGCACACGCTGCGCGGCGTCGATACGGAAATAGCGCGCCATGTCGCGGATCATGATGGTGGGCACGCCGTTGTAGACCCAGCTCTGGTAGGCGCCCGACGAGTACGGAAAGTATCCCCAGGCCCAGACGGCGTCTTGCTGGGCCATGCGCACCATCTCGTCGATGACGGCCTGCTTGGCCGGGCCGTCGTCCATCAACCGAAGCGCCGAGTAGCGTTTGTCGTACTCGGGGTTGTTGTAGTTGGCGGCGTTTTCGCCGTCGAACTTGCTCTTGGCGTTGGGGCCGTACAGCAAGAACAGGTAGTTCTCGGCGTCGGGGTAGTCGGCCAGCCAGCCCCACCAGAAGATCTGGTGCTTGCCCTTACGCACCTTGTCCTGGAACTGGTTGTAGTCGGTGGCGCGTATCTCCAACTGCACGTCGAGCTTGGCGAACTGCTTGACCATCCAGTCCAGCTGCGCGCGGCTCTCGGGCGTGGCGGCGGACAGGTAGTCGTAGTTCAGCACCAGGGGCTTGCCGGTCTTGGCGTCGCGACCGTCGGGGTAGCCGGCCTGGGCCAGCAAGGCCTTGGCCTCGGCGATGGGCCGGCGCACGGCGCGGCCATCGACCCACTGGTGCGTGACGGGGTTGATGCCCTGGGCCGTGCCGTGGCGCGAGCCGAACAAGCCGCCGGGCAGCGGGCCCATGGCGGTTTCGCCAGCGTCCTTGGGGAAGATGCGGCTGCGCTCTTCCCAGTCGATGGCGATCGACAGCGCCTGGCGCAGCTTGCGATTGCGTTGTTGCTCTTGCGGCGTGCTGCCCTGGCCCACCACCGGGTCCAGCCAGTTGAAGCCCAGGTACCAGCTCGATATGTCCACCGTCTTGGGCAGCTTGAAGCCCTTGTCCTTGTACTCGCGGGCCCGCGCGTCGGAGTCCTCGGCCTCGACCGAGAACACCACGCCGAACTCCGGCCGTTCGATCTCGGGCACGTCGAGGTAACCCTGGCGGAACTTGGACGTCAGCGAGACACCCTCCTTCTCGTTCGTGAAGACCAGCTTGTCAATGAAGGGCATGTTCTTGCCGCAGTCGTCGAGCAGGCCGGCTTCCTTGTCGCCGGGCATGCCTTCGCAGGGGTACGGGTCTGCACGGTAGTTGGGGTTGCGCTGCATCACGTGGCGGCGGTCCTGCACGTACTCGGTCATCATGTACGGGCCCGTGCCCACCGGCCAGGTGTTGAGCGACAAGCCGTTGCGCGACATGCCGGGCTGGGCGTAGAAGGCATCGGCCTCCCAGGGCACGGGTGCCGTGAAGGGCATGGCCAGCCAGAACGACCACTGCGGGTACTTGCCCCTCAGGCGGATGCGTAACGTGTGCGAATCGACCGCCTGCACGCCCGCCAGCGGCCAGCGGCGGAAGTCGAGGAAGGGCTTGTCGGGGTCGGCGGGATCGCGGCCGGCGAGCAGACCCTTGTCCTCGGCCTTGATCAGGGCGCCGAACTCCTCCAGCCCCAGCACGTGTTCGGCGAAGGTCGCGAACACGGGGGCCTGGATGCGCGTGGTGGCCTGGCGCTTCAGCGCATAGACGTAGTCGTCGGCCACCAGTTCGCGCGTGCCGGTCTGCGCAAACTGCCAGGGCGAACGTTTGTCGCCCACCTGCGCGCGGCTCAGTGCGTGGTACGCATAGGCGCCCGAGGCATCCTTGGCGAAGGCCGGGTGCGGCGCGTAGAGGATGCCGGGCTGGAGGCGGATATCGTAGATGCTCTCGGCGATCGCATCGCCCGGCGCGTCTGCAGGCAACGGCCGCCCGGACTTGTCGACGTAACGGGGCTGCACGACTTCCACCGCCGTCTTCGGCACCAGCGTGTAGGGCCGCTTCAGGTAGTGGTAGCTGTACAGCGGCTCGTAGATCGAGAACGTGTACGGCGTCTCGTTGTTCGAGTACGAGGCCGTGGGGTCCAGGTAGCGCGGCGAGCGCGCCGAGAAGGCCGAGTACAGCGTGTTCTCGCCCGTGGCGCCGCGTGCATAGGGGCTGTTGTCGCAAGCAGCCGCTGCGAGCCCCATTACCACCGTTACCACCGCAAAAAACAAACGCATTGTGCGCAAAACCAGGGCCTGGAACAGGAGGACGTGGGGCATGGGCAGGGGCGGCGGGATGAACGAAGTGTGCCCCAAGTCAGCCCGGGGTCTTTACCAGCCGATCAGCACGTCGCGCCCCTGCACCACCAGCTGAACCCGCGCACCTACCGGCAGGCTCAGCTTGGTGGGCACATGCCCAAACGGCAGGCCGGTCAGGACCGGCACCGCGCACACCGAGCGCAGCTGCGCGATGGCCGAATCGAGCTTGTAGCCGCGGTCCAGCGGCGACTTTCGCCACGCCGTGAAGGCCCCCAGCAGCACCGCCTTCTGCGCTTGCAGGACGCCGGCTTGGTGCAGTCGCAGCAGCATGCGCTCAACGCGGTAGGGGTGCTCGCCCACGTCTTCCAGAAACAGCACCCCGCCCTTCACCCGCGGCCAGTGCGGCGTGTCCAGCAGCGACACCACCATCGACAGGTTGCCGCCCCACAGCCGCCCGCGCAGCGCCAGGCCATCAAAGCCCGGTTCGGTGCGAAAGCCCACCGCTTCGAGCTCGCCGCTCATGGCCTCGGCAAAACACGCTGAGGTGACGTCGTCCGGGCCGCCCTCGGCGCGGCTGCGGCCAAAGTCGTCGGCAGCCATGGGGCCGGCCCAGCTACCCGCGCCGGTGTGGGCCAACAAGCCCAGTTGCAGCGCGGTGAAGTCGCTGTGCCCCACCCAGCGCGTGCCTTGCTCCACGCTGCGCGCCAGCAGCGGCCAGTCGATGCCGTCGAGCAGCCGCGTCAGGCCGTAACCGCCCCAGGTGGCCAGGGCCACGGACGGCGCGGCCTGCGCCACGCGGTGCAAGGCGGCCAGGCGGATGTCGTCGGTGCCGGCAAAGCGTTGGTGACGCGCCAACGCGGCCTCGTCCAGCGTGGCCGCAAAGCCCAGTGCGGCCAGTTGCTTGACGGCCCGCTTCAGGCGCACGCCCTGGGTGACGACGCCCGAGGGGGAGAACAACACGGTGTGCGTCATGCGCTTGGGGTCTCGTCGGGCGGCAGGGCCATGATCTCGCTGACCTCGCCGGTAGGGATGAGCGGCTCAGCGCGCGCCAGCCGCTGCTGCGCACGCCGCTCGGCGAAGAACTCACGCAGCAAGTCGCCGCAGGGCTGATCCAGCACGCCACCGAGCAGTTGCGTGTGGTGGTTGAGCATGGGCAGCCCGAATAGATTCACCACCGAGCCGGCCGCGCCGGTCTTGGGGTCGCTTGCACCAAACACCACCCGCTTGAAGCGCGCGTGCATCAAGGCCATGGCGCACATGGCGCAGGGCTCGAGCGTCACGAACAGCTCGCACTCGGGCAGGCGGTAGTTCTCCAGCAGCGTGGCAGCGTGGCGCAGGGCCACGATCTCGGCGTGCGCCGTGGGGTCGTGGGTGGTGACGGGCCGGTTGTAGCCCGTGGCCAGCACCTTGCCGTCGCGCAGGATGACCGCGCCCACCGGCACTTCACCCACCAGCCAGGCGTTATGCGCCTGGTCCAGCGCCAACCGCATGGCGTACTCGTCGGCGGGGTCGGTCAAGCACCCGCCTGTCGGCTGGCCTGCCAGGCTTGGTGCCGGGCCTGGCGCGCGGCGTCGCGTTGCAGCCGCAGTTGCTCGACCAGCCCGGCGGTGTCCGTGCCGTCCAGCGCCTGGCCCAGCGCAGTCTGGTGTGCTGGCAGTTGGGCGGCCGGCACACGGCGGTACTCGCGGCCAAAACCGTCGCGAGACAACCAGCCGCCGTCCACCAGCCAGCGGCGCAGCTCGACGTGGTCGGTGTCCATGCAACGCGCGGCGCCCTGCAATGCCAGCTTGATCTCAACGTTCACTCCGGCTTCGTTCATCACTGTGCCCACGGGCAGACCAGCCCACACCCAGGCCAGGGCCAGGCTGCGCTCGGCCTCGCTGAGGTTGCCCAGGGTCACGCCGTTCTTCACGACCAGCCGGGCCACGCGGTCCATCAACGAATCCGCGTCGGGTGCAATTTTTTGCGTCATGGTGGGCATCCTTCCGAAGTGCATTTTGCCCCGGCCGCGCCGCGCAGCTGGCGGTGGCCGAGGCCGGCCTAAGATGCCAGTCATGGCGACGCGACACCCCCACACCGGCCACCCGCACAAGGCGTACTCGGCCATCGAACTGCGTGGCTTGTTCGAGATGGCCTTCCTGCCCTGCTCGGTGCCGCTGTTGATGGCGGCCCCCCGCGGCGACGGTCACCCGGTACTGCTGCTGCCCGGCTTCATGGGCGGCGAGGCCACCCTCATCGGGCTCGAAGTCTTCCTGCGCAGTCGCGGCTATGACGTGCACACCTGGGGCCTGGGCCGAAACGTCGGCTTCCATGTCAAGCACGCCCAGGCGCTAGAGCAGAAGCTCCGCCACCTGCACCACACCACGGGCCAGCCCGTCAGCCTGGTCGGCTGGAGCCTTGGCGGCGTCTTCGCCCTGTACGGCGCCCACCGCGCGCCGGAGTGCGTGCGCAGCGTCATCACGCTGGGCAGCCCGGTCACGGTGGACGCGGCAGGAAGCGCGTCGCCTCCCTTCGTGAAAGCCATGTACCGCCTCGTCGCGCACCCCATGGGGCCGGCCGCCCATTCGATGCAGCCGCGGGCGAAGAAGCTGCGCGAACGCACCACCCTGCCCATGCCGCTGAGCTGCCTGTACTCGTTGAGCGACGGGGTCGTGCCGCCCCAGGAAGCCACGGTCGACGGCGACCCGGCGCTGCACGAGAACATCCGCGTGCCCGGCAGCCACATCGGGCTGGGTTTCAACGCCGTGGTGCTGTGGATCGTGGCCGAGCGGTTGGCGCAGCCGCTGGGGACGTGGCGGCCCTTCGAGCCGACCGGCGCCCTGGGCTATGTCTATCGGATGCTGACGCGTCAGGCCGCGACGGCCTGATCGGCTTGCCGCCCGCCGGCGGCCGCGGCAGCGCGCGGGCCAGGGCCCGCATCTCCTGGAAGCTGTCGCGCACGCATTGCGTGAAGGCCTGCGGGTCGGGCATCAGTTCGCGGCAGGAGGTGGGCGAAATCACCACCCGTGCGTCGTACACAGTCACGGCAAACACCAGGCCCAGACCATCGCTGATGGGCAACAGCGCCGACAGATAAGTTATGCGCGCCCCGGCCAGGTACCAGGGCACGTCAGGGCCCGTCACCATGGTGATGGTGCAGGCCGATGGCGCCGCCGACTTCAGCGCCGACGATTGCTGATGGTGCAGCGCGGCCAGGCGCCGAACGGGGTCGTCGGTGTCTGTGCCCAGGCGCCGTGCGACGGTGCCGTGGTCGACCTGCACTTGGCCCGTCAGGTCGCTGGCCGGCAGTTCGTCATGCAGTGTCAGGTAACGGCGGATGCCGCCCGCACACACAGCCACCACGGCGTCTTGTAGCGTGGCGCCGGGCACCAGGCCGGCGATGGCCATGAACTCGTCCAGCGAAAACCGCCGCGTGTCGAACACGCGGTGGGGCGACACCACCGAGTTGAAGCGCGTGGCGCTGGCAACGTCGGGCGACTTCAGCAAGTCACCTGCAAAGGCCACCACCGCCGGCAAGGCGCGCAGCAGCGGCGCGGCCAGCTTGCGCGGCGACAGCAGCGTCGCCGTGGCGCCGCGCAGCGCTTGCGACCACGCGCCGGGCGCGCGTTGCGGGAACCAGGGCTCGGGCGGCGCCGGCGCGGCGGCAAGCGCCGAGGTGTCGTGCAGCACGTCGAGCAGCTCGTTGTGTTGCGCGGGGTCGATGGCAGCGCGGTGCACCTTGGTCAGCAGCGCAAAGCTGCCCACGGGCAGGTCGGTAAAGCTGTCCAGGCCCTCGATGACGTAGATCTCCCACAGCGGCCGGTTCAGGTCGAGCGCGCGCGCGTGGATGCGCGAGGCCTGGATGCAGAACTGGCGCC
This sequence comes from Burkholderiales bacterium, assembly GCA_031420055.1. Taxonomy (GTDB): domain Bacteria; phylum Pseudomonadota; class Gammaproteobacteria; order Burkholderiales; family Burkholderiaceae_C; genus Rubrivivax. Next base: position 7,126 of record JANOLY010000432.1, read on the forward strand.
AGTCGCCCGGTTTGGGCAGGGCGATGTGGCGCACGTGGTATTCGAGGTCGAAGTTTTCGTCTTCAACCCAGCCGGGGTGGCCGAGCGCCAGCGGCACGGGCTGCAGCTTGCTGCGAAAGACGGGGCTGCGGTGCAGCCGGCTTTCGATGTGCGACAGGATGGATTTGAAGCGCACCATGCCACCCGGCGCGGTGGACTGGTCGTAGATCTGAACGTAGCTGATGTTGGAGTTGGCGTGCACCGTCTCAGAGTTCAAGAAGCCCGCGTCACGGGCGCTGAGCCGGCGCATGGCCATGCTCAAGGCTTGACGGGTGGCTGCGGTGGCCGCGCCGTGAACAGCGCCGCGGCACGCATCTTGATCTCCAGCAACTCGGTGGCGGTCACCGAGTACAGGCCGGTGGTGCGGTTCACGTCGATGCGGAACTCCACGTCGCGGCCGTTGTTGGACAGCACGCCACTGGTGAATTCGTAGTCCTCACTCTCCACCGGCAAGCCCTGCAGTTCGGCGTCGTAGTCGGTGTACTCGACCCGCGTGATTTCGCCACTGGCCAGGTTGAGAGAGCCGGTGGACAGGATGGTGTCCTCGGTCAGCTCGTCGGTAATCGCAATCGGCACCTTCAAATCCACAGCAAATTCCTCAGAGGTCGGGGCGTTGGATTCTGCCTGCTGCTGCCGCAGCAGCTTGGCCGAACAGCCGAGCGCAAAAACCCGCTTGCGTCGAGCACTGTATGAACATACAGTTCCGCTTCTCGAAGGAGCCCGCCATGCGACACGCCGCCCACCGCCTCGTCTACCGCCCCACCCCCGACCGTTTGCCGCGCTGGGTCTGGCGCGTGTGGGCCTGGTTCTGACGCGCGCGGGGTCAGCGCCGCACCGGCGGCAGGTCGGTGCAACTGCCGTGCGCCACCTCGGCCGCCATGCCTATGCTTTCTCCCAGCGTCGGGTGGGGGTGGATGGTCTTGCCGATGTCCACGGCGTCGGCGCCCATCTCGATGGCCAGCGCCACCTCGCCGATCATGTCGCCGGCATGTGTGCCCACGATGCCGCCGCCCAGGATGCGGTGGCCGCCGTCGGGCCGCGCGTCGAACAGCAGCTTGGTGAAGCCCTCGTCGCGGCCGTTGGCGATGGCCCGGCCTGAGGCGGACCACGGGAACAAGCCCTTCTTCACCGCGATGCCCTGGGCCTTGGCCTCGTCCTCGGTCAGGCCCACCCAGGCGATTTCCGGGTCGGTGTAGGCCACGCTGGGGATCACGCGGGCGTCAAAGCGCGCCTGGCGCAAGTGCGCGTCGTCCAGCTGCTCGCCAGCGGCCACCTCGGCGGCCACATGGGCTTCGTGCACGGCCTTGTGCGCCAGCATGGGCTGGCCCACGATGTCGCCGATGGCAAAGATGTGCGGCACGTTGGTGCGCATCTGCGCGTCCACGGCAATGAAGCCGCGCTCGCTCACCGCCACACCGGCTTTGTCGGCCCCCAGCTTCTTGCCATTGGGTGTGCGGCCCACGGCCTGCAGCACCAGGTCGTACAGCTGCGGCTCCTTCGGCGCGCCCTCGCCTTCAAAACGCACCAGGATGCCCGCGGCCGTGGCCTCGGCACCCACCGTCTTGGTCCCCAGCATGATGTGGTCGAAGCGCTTGGCGTTGAACTTCTGCCACACCTTGACGAGGTCTCGGTCGGCGCCTTGCATCAGGCCGTCCAGCATTTCCACCACGTCCAGCCGCGCGCCCAAGGTGGAGTACACGGTGCCCATCTCCAGGCCGATGATGCCGCCGCCAATGACCAGCATGCGCTCGGGCTTGCTGCGCAACTCCAGCGCGCCGGTGCTGGTGACGATGCGCGGGTCATCCTTGGGCAGGAACGGCAGTTTCACGGCTTCAGAGCCCGCCGCGATGATGGCGCGCGCGAACTTGATGGTCTGCGTCTTGCCGCCCTCCATGGCCACCTTCAAGTGATGCGGGTCGGCGAACTCGCCATGGCCTTGCACCACGGTGACCTTGCGCATCTTGGCCATCGCGGCCAGCCCGCCGGTGAGCTTGCCCACCACCTTGTTCTTGTGCGCCAGCAGCTTGCCCATGTCGATGCTGGGCGCCGCAAAAGAAATTCCGAGATCGGCAAAGTGCGCCGCTTCGTCCATCACCGCGGCCACGTGCAGCAGCGCTTTGCTGGGGATGCAGCCGACGTTCAGACAAACGCCGCCCAGCGTGGGGTAGCGCTCGACGAGCACGGTCTTCAGCCCCAAGTCGGCGGCGCGGAAGGCGGCCGAATAGCCACCCGGGCCAGCGCCCAGCACCAGCAGGTCGCACTCGATGTCGGCGCCGCCGGCATACGACGCGGCGGGCTGGGCTGCGGGGCTCTGCACTTGGGCATTCAGCACGAGCAGCAGCGAGCCCTGGTTGACGATGTCGCCGATCTTGACCTTCAGCTCCTTCACGACACCGGCCGCCGACGACGGAATCTCCATCGAGGCCTTGTCGCTTTCCACGGTGACCAGGCTTTGTTCGAGCTTGACCGTGTCGCCGGGCTTGACCAGCAGTTCGATCACGGTCACGTCCTTGACGTCGCCGATGTCGGGCACCTGGATGTCGATGGTTGGCATGTCAATCTTTCGTCGTGAGCTTCAGTTTGAGGGTGTGATACCGCACCGGCAGTGCCGAGCTGGTGTCGAACTCGCAGCCGGCGCGCACACCAGCGTCAGCAATCTCGCGCGAGCTGGCGGCCTTGTCGAACACCGCGTGCATGGCGCCGAGCGCAAAGCGCCGGCCCGAGCCGATGGCCCAGAAGCGGTCGAACTCGAACACCTCGCGGTACGACTCCACGCCAAAGATGCCATGCGCGTTGGCAATGACGATGGAGTACTGGCTGCTCTCGTAGGGGTCGGAGTCTTGTTCCTTGGTGTTCAAGAAGAAGTGTTCCTTGAGCTTGGGATGCAGGCGCAAAAAGGTGGCAAAGATGGCGTCGCGGCAGTGCAGTTGCAGATCTTCGGGTTTGAGCATGCCCAGCGCCTGGCGCAGCACCGGCATGTGCGCCGTGGTGCCCACCGCGCCCACGAAGGAGCCCGCCACATTGAACATCTTGGTGTTGGCCTCGTAGCCGTGGGGCAGCTTGGTCTCGCCAAAGGTCACCAGTGAATCGCAGGCCACGGTCACCTGGCCACCCTTGCGGGCCACGACCACGGTGCTCAAAGCAGAACGCGCCTGAAGTCAGCCAGGATCTGCCCGAAGTAGGCATTGAAACGCGCGGCCGATGCACCGTCGATAACGCGGTGGTCCCAGCTCAACGACAGCGGCAGCATCAATCGCGGCACGAAGGCCCCACCGTTCACATTCGCGTCCCAACGCGGCTCGGTGCTGCTCTTGCACACGCCCATGATGGCCACCTCGGGCGCGTTGATGATGGGCGTGAAGTAGCGCCCGCCGATGCCGCCCAGCGAGCTGATGGAGATGCAGCCGCCGCTCATGTCGGCCGGGCCCAGCTTGCCCTCGCGCGCCTTGGCGGCGAGTTCGCCCATTTCCTTGCTGATCTGCAGCACGCCCTTCTTGTCGGCGTCCTTGACCACCGGCACCATCAGGCCGCCCGGCGTGTCGGCGGCAAAGCCGATGTGGAAGTATTTCTTCAGCACGATCTGCTCGCCCGAGCTTGTGGATTCCAAACTGGCGTTGAAGTCGGGGAACTTCTTCAATGCCGCGACCATGGCCTTGATCAGGAAGGCCAGCATGGTGACCTTGACGCCGGACTTCTCGTTCTCCTTGTTCAGCTGGACCCGGAAGGCTTCCAGCTCGGTGATGTCGGCGTCGTCGTGGTTGGTGACGTGCGGGATCAACACCCAGTTGCGGTGCAGGTTGGCGCCGCTGATCTTCTTGATGCGGCTGAGGTCCTTGCGCTCGATGGGGCCGAACTTGGCGAAGTCCACGCTGGGCCAGGCCAGCAGGCCCGGGAAGGCGCCGCCCGATGCCGTGGTGGCAGGCGCCTTGGCCTTTTGCGCTGCCGTCTGCGCGCTGCCGGCCATCACGGCCTTGACGAAGCCCTGCACGTCGTCGTGCAGGATGCGGCCTTTGGGCCCGCTGCCGGCGACTTCGCCCAGCGGCACGCCGAGTTCGCGCGCCATGCGGCGTATCGATGGCGATGCGTGAGGCAGTTGCCCAGCGGGTACCTGGGTGGGGTTGTGGGCGGGCACGCTTGCCGATGCGGCTGCGCCCTCACTCCCCGCCTTCTCCCGCGGTGCGGGAGTGGGCTGGGGTGAGGGTGCGGCCACCGTCGTGACGCTGCCCTGCAGCACCACCACCAGGCTGCCCTTGCGCACCTTGTCGCCGAGCTGCACCTTTACCTCGAGCACGACACCGGCGTGCGACGAAGGAATTTCCATCGAAGCCTTGTCGCTCTCCACGGTGATCAGGCTTTGCTCGACCTTGACCGTGTCGCCAGGCTTGACGAAGACCTCGATGACCGCGACCTCGTCGAAGTCGCCGATGTCGGGCACCAGCACCTGCACGGGGCCGCCACCCTCACTTGCAGTGCGCGTTCCGGCTTGCAGGCCGGAACCGCTCAGCGGGCTCGCCGCATGCGGCTCGAAACCCCCGCTTCGCCCCCGACCCTCTCCCGCGGGCGGGAGAGGCAGAGCAGCGCCGGCCGCTTCCAGCACCAGCACCAGGCTGCCCATGGCCACCTTGTCACCGAGCTTGACCTTCAGCTCCTTGACAACACCGGCATGCGACGACGGGATCTCCATCGACGCCTTGTCCGACTCCACCGTCAGCAGCGACTGATCCACCGCCACCGTGTCGCCGGGCTTGACCAGCAACTCGATGACTTCCACTTCCTTGAAGTCGCCGATGTCCGGGACCTTCACTTCGACCAACGCCATGGGCTGTCTCCGATTGATTCGTTGTGCGGCGGTTTACGCGTAGAGCGGATTGACGCGGTCGGCCTGCACGTTGTACTTCGCGATGGCCTCGGCCACTTTGGAAGCTGGCAGCGTGCCGTCTTCGGCCAGCGCCTTCAGGGCGGCCACCACGATGTAGTGGCGGTTGACCTCGAAGTGCTCGCGCAGCTTGCTGCGGAAGTCACTGCGGCCAAAGCCGTCGGTGCCCAGCACCTTGTAGGTGCGGGCCACACCCTTGTCTGAACCTTTGTCCTTGGGCATGAAGGCGCGAATCTGGTCGGCAAAGCTCTTCATGTAGTCGGTAGACGCCACCACCGGCCCGGCATGCGCGCCGAGTTGCTGCGCCACGTAGGGCACACGTGGCTCGGCCATCGGGTGCAGCAGGTTCCAACGCTCGCAGTCCTGGCCCTCGCGCGCCAGTTCGTTGAAGCTGGGGCAGCTCCACACGTTGGCGGCCACGCCCCAGTCGGCTTCCAGCAGCTTCTTGGCGGCCTGGCTTTCGCGCAGGATGGTGCCGCTGCCCAGCAGGTTCACGCGCGGCGCGGACCCGGAGGGGCCCTTCGGTAGCCCGTTCGCACCTTCTTCGAGCAAATACATGCCCTTGATGATCTGCTCTTCGGTGCCCGGCTTCAGCCCCGGCATGGGGTAGTTTTCGTTCAGCAGGGTGACGTAGAAGTACACGTTCTCCTGCTTTTCCACCATGCGCTTCAAGCCGTGGTGCAGGATCACACCGACCTCGTGCGCGAAGCTCGGGTCGTAGCTGATGCAGTTGGGTATGGTGCCGGCCAGGATGTGGCTGTGGCCGTCTTCGTGCTGCAGGCCTTCACCGTTGAGCGTGGTGCGCCCGCTGGTGCCGCCCAGCAAGAAGCCGCGGGCTTGCATGTCGCCGGCGGCCCAGGCCAGGTCACCGATGCGCTGGAAGCCGAACATCGAGTAGTACACGTAGAACGGCACCATGATGCGGTTGTTGGTGCTGTAGCTGGTGGCCGCGGCGATCCAGCTACTCATGCCGCCGGGCTCGTTAATGCCCTCTTGCAGGATCTGCCCGTCCACGGCCTCGCGGTAGTACATGACCTGGTCTTTGTCGACCGGCGTGTACTTCTGGCCCTCGGGGTTGTAGATGCCGATCTGGCGGAACAGGCCTTCCATGCCAAAGGTGCGCGCTTCGTCGACCAGGATGGGCACCACGCGCGGGCCCAAAGCCTGGTCGCGCAGCAGTTGCGTCAGGAAGCGCACATAGGCCTGCGTGGTGC
>JANOLY010000433.1:0-8358 GCA_031420055.1 Burkholderiales bacterium
CGATGGGGTTTGCAGAGTCGATGTCCTCGGCAAGCACGCCCTGAACACTGCCGTGAGCGACGCCGATGCGCACGTGGCCGGGCGCAGTGGGTGCTTCGTCGAACCACTCAGTCAGGTCGTTGTAGGTGTGGCGCTGCGTCAGCGGCGCGGTCAACGCTGAGAAGCCCAGCGCAGGGAAGTCCAGCACCTTGCCTTGCAGCGCAAGGTGCAGGTTCGCAGGCAGGGCACTAAGGCGCGCCGCCCGTGTCCAGACGCTCTCGGTGAGCGCCGCATCATGATTTCCGGGAATCATGATCCAAGGTCGGGGAAAACCCTGAAGAGCATTGAACAGCTTGCGGATCGTGCGGTCGGCCACCGTCTGCGCATCGAACACGTCGCCCGCCACCAAGACGGCATCAACCTTGTGTTCTAGCGCCAGCCGAGCGATGGTCTCGACCGCAGCCAGTCGTGCTTCGGCCAGCGGCACGGAGTCATCCGCCGGGAACTGGCTGTACTGGCGACCGATCTGCCAATCGGCGGTGTGTAGGAATATGGGCACCGCAGAACTCCTCCTCATGCGGCCTCTGACTCTTGGGTGCTCGTTACGCATTTTGCGCGGAAGTTGCGATGCTTTGGCCTGAGAGCCCGCCCCTGGCAGCCCCGCGTTCGCTAGTACAGGGTGGACGCCTGGCGTGCCGGCAGTTCACGGTCGTAGCTGGCACCGTCGAAGCCGCCTTGCGTCACGGCGGCCAGCATTTCGCCGGCGGTGGGTGCCGTGCGCGGTTCATTGGCCGGGCGTGCTTGCCACAGCCGCGAGCGTGCCAGTGCCCGGGCGCACTGGAAGAACACCGTGTGCACGTTCAGCACCAGCACACACTTGGGCAGCTGGCCCTGCATGGCGAAGCGCTGCAGCAGGGTCGGGTCCACGCTGATGCGGGCCTGGCCGTTCACGCGCAGCGTCTCGCCCACACCGGGCACCAAAAACAGCAACGCCACCCGCGGGTCGTGCACCAGGTTGCGCAGGGTGTCGACGCGGTTGTTGCCGCGCCGCTCGGGCAACAGCAGCGTCTTGGGGTCGGCCACCTGCACAAAGCCGGCCGGGTCGCCGCGTGGCGACACGTCCAGGCCGTCGGGCCCACAGGTGGCGATGGTGAAGAAGGGCGAGGCGGCGATCAACCGTTGGTAGACCGGGTGCAGGTGGTCGGCCTCCTTCAGCGTCGATGCCGGCGACAGTGGGCCGCTGAGCGCTGCCAGTTGGTCCTGCGTGTTCACCAGGTAGTCCGGGTCGAGTTGCATGTTCTGCTCTTCGGTGTCGGTTCAGGCCAGTCCGCGCACCGGCAACTCGGGCCCACGCTGCAGCCAGTTCAGTGGCGAGTACGCAGCGCTGGCGTCAGTCACATGCAGCGTGTAGGCCAGCCGCGAACGCGCTGAACGGTTGGCCAGGCTGCAGTGCGGCAGCAGGCCGTGGAACACCACCAGCGTGCCCGCGGCCACGGGCAGCGGCCGGGCTTGCGACATGGCGGGCCAGGGCGTGGCGTCCAGCGGCCGCATGGCCAGCCGGCCGCCTTCACACACATACTGCTCCCGCAAGGGGCCCAGGTGGCCGCCGGGCTGGACCCACAGGCAACCGTTGTCCAGCGTGGCGTCTTCCAGCGCGAACCAGTAGGTGGTGACGGTGTGCGGATCGGTCACGAAGAAGCTGGCGTCCTGGTGCCAGCCGACCTCGCCGCCAATGTGCGGCTGCTTGAAGATCAGCTGGCTCTGCCACACCTGCGGCTGCGCCAGGCCCAGGGCCGCGGCCAAGCCGGCCAGGGCAGGCCCGTGCGAGAAGGCGTCGAACACCGGGTCGCGGTCGTGCAGGGCATGGCCGATCTTGTTGATGGCCTGCGCCTTGGGCACACACAGCCGGCCCTGGTCGTCAAAGGCTTCTTCCTCGAAAAAACAGTGCACCTGTTCGGCGCTGGCCAGCAGGGTCGCGTCGCGAATTTGGCTGCATTGGCGGCTGCGGTCGCGGGTGGAAAACACGCCGCTGTCGGCCGCGGGTTCGAAGGCGTCGACCAAGGCCTGAGCCCGCTGGCATGCGGCAGCCACGTCGGCGGGCGACTTGAAGCCGGGCAGCACCACAAAGCCGTCGCGCTGCCAGGCTTGGTGCTGGGCTGGGGTCAGGGCGGGGGGCTGTTGCAAATCGGCATCAATCATGGGGGTGTCGCCGGGCTTTTCACGGAAGTCGGTCGCAGGCAAGCCATCATTGTGCGGTTGCCCCGGCGCCTGCCGTCGTGGCACGCCGATTGCATCACGGCACACCATCACCTTACTTCGGAGTTTCTATGCGCCAAGCCTTGCCTGTTCGCTCACGCCCCCTGTCCCTGTTGGTGCACCACGCCGTGGCGCTGGCTGCACTTAGCACGCTGCATGGGGGTGCAAGCGCCCAGCAGGCCCCCGGCACCGAGGCCGGCAAGCTGCAAACGGTGACCGTGACCGCAGAGCGCCGCGTGGAGAACATCCGCGACGTGCCGAGCTCCATCACCGCGCTGTCGGGCGAGTTTCTTGATGTGCTCAACAGCGGCGGGCAAGACATCCGCTTGCTGGCGTCCCGTGTACCCAGCCTGAACATCGAGTCTTCGTTCGGCCGCGCCTTCCCGCGTTTCTACATCCGCGGCATCGGCAACACCGACTTCGACCTCAACGCCAGCCAGCCGGTCAGCCTGGTGTACGACGACGTGGTGCAGGAGAACCCCATCCTGAAGGGCTTCCCCATCTTCGACATGGAACGCATCGAGGTGCTGCGCGGCCCGCAAGGCACGCTGTTCGGGCGCAATTCGCCGGCCGGGGTGGTCAAGTTTGAGTCGGCCAAGCCGGGCAAGAAGTTCGAGGGCTATGGCGTGCTGTCGGTCGGGCGCTTCAGTGCCGTCAATGCAGAAGGCGCCGTCAACGTGCCGCTGTCGGACATGGCCTCGTTGCGCGTGGCACTGCAGTCGCAGAACCGCGACGACTGGGTCAAGAACACCCGCACTTCAGCACCGACCCAAGACCTTGAGGGCTACAACGACAACGCCGCTCGGGTGCAATTGCTGCTGACGCCGAACAAGGACAGCAGCGTGCTGTTCAACGTGCACACGCGCGACCTCAAGGGCTCGGCCCGCGTCTTCCGCGCCAACATCATCCAGGGCGGCACCAACAACTTGGTCGCCGGCTTCGACCCGGCCAAGGTGTCGCAAGACGGCATCAACAGCCAGGATGTGAAGAACACCGGCGGCAGCGTGCGTGTGCGCTGGGACCTGGGCAACGGCATGGCCTTGAACAGCATCACCGGCTACGAGACCGTCAAGTCGCTCAGCCGCGGTGATATCGACGGCGGCTTTGGTGCCAGCTTCCTGGGTGCTGGCAACTTCGGCCCGGGCTTCATCCCGTTCGACGCCGAGTCGGCCGACGGCCTGCCCAAGCACAAGCAGTTCACGCAAGAACTGCGGCTTGAATCCACCGGCAGCGGCGCGCTGAAGTGGCTGGCCGGGCTGTACTACTTCGACGAGCAACTCAAGATCGACAGCTTCAACTACAGCAGCCTGGGCGGCAACACGCGCAACGGCTTTGCCACGCAGGAGCAAGACAACAAGGCCTATGCCGTGTTCGGCAGCGTCAACCTCGACGTGAGCCAGGCCCTGAAGCTGCGCGCCGGCCTGCGCTTTACCGACGACCAGAAAGACTTCGTCGCCGACCGCTTCCAGGCACCGCCCTTCAGCCCCACCTTCATCGGCCGGCGCACCGCCAGCACCAGCGCCACCAACACCAGTGGCGACTTCAGCGCCAGCTACGCGCTGGACAAGTCCACCAACGTGTACGGCCGTGTGGCCACGGGCTTTCGCGCGCCGTCCATCCAGGGCCGGCTGCTGTTTGGCGACACCTTGTCGGTGGCCAAGAGCGAGAAGGTCACGTCGTACGAAGCCGGCATCAAGGGCGACTTCTTCGACCGCCGCGCGCGCGCCTCGGCCAGCGTGTTCAGCTACACCGTCAAGGACCAGCAGCTCACGGCGGTGGGCGGTGCTGCCAACTTCAACCAGTTGGTCAATGCGGCCAAGAGCGTGGGCTCGGGGGCCGAATTCGACCTGCAGATGCTGGTCACCGACAGCTTGCTGTTCACGCTGGGCGGCAGCTACAACAAGACGCAGATCAAGGACCCCAACCTGCGCGTGGACGCCTGCGGCAGTGGCTGCACGGTGCTGGACCGCATCACCGCGCCCATCAACCCAGCCATCGGCAAGTTCGCGCCCACCGTGTCCATCGACGGCAACCCGCTGCCCCAGGCGCCCAAGTTCACGCTGAACTTCACCGCGCGCTACGGCATGGCCGTGCCGGGTGGCGAGTTCTACGTGCTGACCGACTGGGCCTACCGCAGCGAGGTCAACTTCTTCCTGTACGAGGCCACCGAATTCAAGGGCAAGCCGCTGCTGGAAGGCGGCCTGCGCGCCGGCTACAGCTTTGGCCAGGGCAAGTACGAGGCGGCCGCCTTTGTGCGCAACATCGCCGACAAGACCGTGGTGGTGGGCGGCATCGACTTCAACAACCTCACCGGCTTCATCAACGAGCCGCGTACGTTTGGGGTCAGCTTCAAAGCAAACTTCTGACCGTGCGTGGGCTGGTCTTCTTTGCAGCGCTGGCCGCGGCCAGCGCGCTGCACGCCCAGCCGGCGCTGATCTACGAGATGGGCGGCAAGTTCGACCGCTCCTTCAACCAGGCCGCTTCACAAGGTGCCGAGCGCTGGAAGAAGGAGACCGGCAAGCCCTACCTTGAGTACGAGATCCAGAACGCCGCCCAGCGTGAACAAGCCGCGCGGCGTTTTGCCCAGCGCGGTGCCGACCCGGTGGTTGGCATCGGATTCCCGCAAGCCAGCAGCATCGAGGCCGTGGCGCGAGACTTTCCGCAGCGCCGCTTTGCCATCATCGACATGGTGGTGAACCTGCCCAACGTGCAGAGCTTTGTCTTCCGCGAACATGAAGGCGCGTTCCTGGCCGGTGTGCTGGCCGCGCTGGCCAGCAAGACCGGCAAGCTGGGCTTTGTGGGCGGGCAAGACGTGCCCCTGGTGCGCAAAGTGCTGTGCGGCTACGAGCAAGGCGCACGCCACGCCAACCCCCGGGTGCAGGTGATCTCATCCATGACAGGCACCACCAACGCCGCCTGGACCGACCCGGCGCGCGGCGCCGAACTCACGCGCGCGCAGGCCGCGCAAGGTGTGGACATCATCTTCGCCGCGGCCGGTACCACCGGCCTGGGCGTGCTGCAGGCGGCCAAAGACCTGGGGCTGTTGGGCATAGGTGTGGACAGCAACCAGAACGGGCTGCACCCGGGCGCCATCCTCACCAGCATGCTCAAGCGCACCGACGTGGCCGTCTACGAAGCCTTCAAGGGCGTGAAGCCGGGCGTCACCGTGCTGGGCTTGAAAGAAGGCGCGCTGGACCTGGCTTTTGACGAGCACAACGCCAAGCTGGTGACCGCGCCGATGCGGCAACGGGTCGAAGCGGCCAAGGCCGACATAATGGCCGGGCGCATCGTCGTCATCGACTCCACCGTGGCCAACAGCTGCCGGCTGCCCTGAGCGGCGGCGCGGCGTGAGCCCGGCTTCTCGTCAGGCTGCCAGCGAGGCCAGCCAGGGTCCGGCGGCCGTCACTTGAACGCGGTTGAACTGCTGCTCTTGGCGCAGGTGGCGCACCAGTTGCACCGCTGAAACGTGCGGGAAACGCTCGGCGAACCCGGTCAAGGCCCGGTGCGGTTTGTCTTCGCTCAGCTTGCACTCGATCAGGTGCGTCAGCTGCCCGCCCAGTGACAGCGCGAAGTCCACTTCGGCGCCGTCCTTGGTGCGCACGTAATGCAGGCCCGCGGCCTGGCCCCGGGTGTCGAGCGCGAAGTCGGCCACCTTGTGCAGGCTGGCGGCCACGGCATTTTCGAAACGCACGCCGTCGTTACCACGCACCAGACCGTTGTCGTAGAAGTACACCTTGGGTGACTGCAAAGTGGCGCGCGCGATGTTGTGGTGCCAGGGCTGCACGGTGAAGACGATGAACAGCGCTTGCAGGATGTCGAGGTAGCGCCGCAGCGTGCCGGGGGCCACCGCCAGGTCGCGCGCGATCGAGGCCAGCGACAGCGGCGAGCCGACGCGCTCGCGCAGCAGTTCGACGAACAGCCGCATGCTGCCGATCTCTTGCACGCGGGAAAACTCCAGCACGTCTTCGCGCACCAGGTCGGTGATGTACTGCGCGCGCCAGCGCTCGGCCCATGAAGCGTCGGCTGCAAGACAGGGCTCAGGGAACCCACCGCGCAGCAGCAGATGCGAGAGTGCCGACTCGGCGCTGCAGCCCGTGCTTTGGCACCACTCGCGCACCGAGATCGGGTGCAGGCGCAAGGCCAGGTAGCGCCCCGCCAGCGACGCGCCACTCTGGCGAAAAGTTTCCATGCGCGCGCTGCCCGTGATCAGCAGCGCGCGCTGCGAGCCCGGGGCGCCTGGCGGGTCGGCGTCCACCACACCTTTGAGCCAGTTCTTCCAGCCCGCCATCTTGTGGATCTCGTCCATCACCAGCAAGTGGCTGCCGGGCGACCAACTCTGGCGCGTCAGCACGGCGCGATCGGCGGCGACGTCCCAGTTCAGGTACTGGGCCGGCGCCAGCTGCGCCATCAACTGCTTGGCCAGCGTCGTCTTGCCGACCTGCCGCGGCCCGGTGAGCACCACCATCTTGTGCCGCAGGTCGGCAAGAACACGGTCGTCCAGGTTGCGTTGCATCCGACCATCATAGCGTTGACTGACATAAAGTCGCGACCTTTTGTCAAAGCGTTGACGAATAGTCGCTCTTTTTACCCAGCCTGAAACACGGGCTTCAACGATGTGCCCTGCATTGGCAGGTGCAGGTTCAGACCCGGCGCGCGGCGGCTAGACTGCCCCGGCCATGCGCATCACCACCCTGGGCCGACGAGACTACCGCGAGGTGGAGGCCGCCATGCGCGCCTTCACGGCCGCCCGCGGCGCAGACACCGAAGACGAGCTGTGGCTGGTGGAGCACGACGCCGTCTTCACGCAAGGCCTGGCCGGGCGCGACGCGCATGTGCTGGCCGCCGGCAGCATCCCCGTGCTGCGCACCGACCGCGGTGGGCAGGTCACCTACCACGGGCCCGGGCAGGTGGTGGCCTACCCGCTGGTGGACCTGCGCCGCTTGGGCATCTACGTGAAGGAATACGTCTTCCGTGTCGAGCAGGCGGTGCTGGACACGCTGGCCGAGTACGGCGTTACCGGCCACCGCGTGCGCACGGCGCCGGGCATCTATGTGCGCCTGGCCGACCCGGGCAGCCACGCCGTGCTGCTGCCTGCAATGGCGGGCGACTTGTTTGCCGGCCTGGGCAAGATCGCGGCCCTGGGCATCAAGGTCAGCCAGCACCGCACCTACCATGGCGTGGCGCTGAACGTGGCGATGGACCTGGAGCCGTTCAGCCGCGTCGACCCCTGTGGCTACGCCGGCTTGAAGACGGTGGACCTGCGCAGCCTGGGGGTGGCAGCCGACTTCGACGAAACGGCGGCGCGCCTGGCGGACCACCTGGAGCGCCGCCTGGCCTGACGCGGGTGCAGGCCCCGGCCTGCACCCCACCCAGCGCGGCGCCCGAACTCGGGCGCCGCGGCCGCCCCGGGGCCCGCAATGCGGACGGCAGCGCCCGCCGGCCTACGGCACCGGTATCGGGTCGGCCGTCTCGCTGGTCGGCGGCACCACGCCGTTGATTTCGAGCGGCTTGCCGGTCTCGGTTTTGGCCAGCGACGCGGCGAACTGCGAATACGCCGTGGTGCTGCCCAGTGCGCTGGCCGGCACGTCGCTGCTGCTGACCTGTGCTGGCGGGTCGTCGGCCTGCGGGCTGTCGCCGCAGGCCGCCAGCAGCAGCGCTGCGGCCAGGGCCGTGAGTGTGGTCTTGGTGTTCATGTGCGGCGCCTTCACTTGCTGCCCGGCAGCGGATGGGCCAGGTACGGGAATCCCGGCAGCAGCGGCACCACGGCCTGGTCGACCGCGTCGTGCAGGGCAAAGGCCGTGTTGCCCAGTGGCACCTTGCTCGGGTTGCAGTCCAGCCCGAAGCCCAGCGCGTTGGCGTTGCCGTTGGCCACGCACAGCCCACCCATCACCGCCACCAGCGAGATGTCGACCACGTCGTCCTTGGGCCGGCGGCCGTTGGGGTAGCCGGCGTTGTCGCTGCCACCGGCCAGGAGGTTGCCGACGATGCCCAGCCGGTTCTGCATGGCAAAGGGCACAGCTGCGATGGCGGTGTTCAGGCGCAGCATTTCTGACGCGACGCCATTGGCGGGTTTGTTGACGCCGGTGATTCCGGTCAGGAAGGTTGTGACCAGGTCGTTGCGCG
>JANOLY010000434.1:0-4910 GCA_031420055.1 Burkholderiales bacterium
AGTATGTCGCCATGCGCCTGACCCACTCCCTGGTTCGGCTGCTGCTGCTGGCCGCGTGCACCGCTGCTGCCGCCGCCGAGCCGGCCCTGAAGCTCGCACCCATCACCTACACCGAGCGCACCCTGGCCAACGGCCTGAAAGTGATCGCCGCGCGCAGCGATGCCAGCCCCACGGTGGCCATTCAGGTTTGGTACCACGTCGGCGGGCGCGACGACCCGGCCGGGCGATCGGGATTCGCGCACCTGTTCGAGCACCTCATGTTCAAGGGCACGCGCTATCTCAAGAACGAGCAGTTCGACCGCCTCACCGAAGACGTGGGCGGCGAGAACAACGCCTTCACGAGCGACGATGTCACGGCCTACCAGTCGGTGGTGCCGTCCAACCACCTGCAAACGCTGCTGTGGGCAGAGGCCGAGCGCATGGCCAACCTGAACGTGGACGAGGCCAACTTCAAGTCCGAGCGCGCTGTTGTGCAAGAAGAGTTCCGCGAACGCGTGCTGGCCTCGCCCTATGGCCGCTTCTACCGCGCCTGGGGGCCGTCGTCATACCTGGTGGACCCCTACCGATTCGGCACCATCGGCAGCATCGAAGACCTGGACGCGGCCTCGCTGGCTGATGTGGTGGCCTTCCACCGCACCTACTACCGGCCCGACAACGCCACGCTGGTGGTGGCGGGCGACTTTGAACCGGCGCAGCTGCAGGCCTGGGTGGACAAGTACTTCGGCCCGGTGGCGCGGCCCGCAGCGCCCATCCCGCGCGTCACGCAGAACGAGCCGGCCTGGACGCACAACCGCGTGGCACGGCTCACCGGTCCCAAGGTGCCGCTGCCCGCGGTGGCCTTGTCGTGGCTGGCGCCAGCCGTGAAACACCGCGACACCGCGGCACTGCGCGTGGCGCAGGCGGTGCTGTCGGGCGGGCAGTCGGCCCGGCTGTACCAGGCGCTGGTGTACCGCCAGCAACTGGCCATCGATGCCGGCTTCTACGCCGACCTGCGCGCCGGCCCCGGCCTGCTGGTGGCCTACGCCACGGCCGCGGGCGGGCGGGCACTGCCCGCGCTGAAGGCCGCGTTGATGACCGAGGTGATGCGCCTGGCCGCGCAGGCGCCTACGGCGGCCGAGCTGAGCAAGGCCAAGACGGGCCTGCTGACCGAGGCCCTGACCGCCCGCCAAACCCCCGCCGGCCTGGCCCAGGCCCTGGCCGACGCAGCCGTACTCGAAGGCGGCCCCGCTGCCGCCAACCGCAACCTGGACGCGCTGGCCGCCGTCACCGCCGCCGATGTGCAGCGCGTGACCCGCACCTACCTGCGCGCCCCGCGGCACGTGGTCATCGAGTACACCCAAGAAGGGAGCGCGAAATGAGTCCGCTGCTCATGCGATCTTCACGTCGCGCCTGCACAGCGCTTGCCTTTGCGTTGTTGACCAGCCCGGCCGCGCGGGCGCAACCGTTCGACACCCCGCCCCCGCCGGCCGCACCGCGCCCGTTGAGCCTGGCCGCGCCGCTTGAGCAGACGCTGCCCAACGGCCTGCGCGTGGTGGTGGCCGAGCGCCGCGGCGTGCCGCTGATAACCGCGCAGCTGCTGGTGCTGTCGGGCGCCGAAGTGGACCCGCCCGCTCAACCCGGCCTGGCCGCGCTGAGCGCCGGGCTGCTGACGCGCGGCTCGCGCAGCCGCAGTGCGCCGGCCCAAGCGCAGGCCGCCGAGGCCCTGGGTGGCACGCTCAGCAGCAGCGCCGACTGGCACCGCAGCACCGTGCAGATGACAGTCACCACGCCGCACCTGAACGAGGCCCTGGCCCTGATGGCCGACGCCGCACTGCAGCCGGCCTTTGCGCCGGCCGAACTGCAGCGCCTGCGCGCCGAAACGCTGGACGAGCTGAAGGTGCGCTACGCCAGCCCCGGCACCCAGGCCGCGCTGGTGGCCCAGCGCGCCGTGTTTGGCGACGGCGCCTATGGCCGCCCGGTGCAAGGCACGCCGGCCAGCTTGCCAGCCGTCACCCGCGCCGACGTGCAAGCCCTGCACGGCACCCACTTCCGCCCCGACAACGCCGTGCTGGTGCTGGCCGGCGACGTGAACCTGGTCCAGGCCGTGGCACTGGCCGCACGGCATTTCGGCCGCTGGCGCGCCCCCGCCACCGCCTTGCCGGCGCGCGCTGCGGTGGCCGGCACGCCGGGCAAAGACCGGCTCACCTTGGTCGACATGGGCAGCGCCGCCGGCCAGGCCAACGTGGCCGTGGCGCTGCCGGTGCCGGACCGTGCCGCCGCCGACAACGCCGACGCCGCGGTCACCAACGCCGTGCTCGGGTTGGGCTATTCGTCGCGCATGAACCAGGAAATTCGCATCAAGCGCGGCCTGAGCTATTCCGCCTTCAGCAGCCTGGACGCACGCCGTGGCGGCGGCCTCTTGCTGGCCTCGACGCAGACCAAGAACGAGTCCGCCGCTGAGGTGCTGCAACTGGTGCACACGCAGCTGGACAGCCTGCTGCAAGCGCCCGTGCCCGCCGACGAACTGGCCGCGCGCAAGGCCACCCTCATCGGCAACTTGAGCCGCAGCGTGGAGACCACCGCCGGCCTGGCCGCCCAGGTGGCGGCGCTGGTAACGGCGGGCCTGCCGCCCGACGCCCTGCGCGCGCGCATCGGTGCACTGAGCGCGGTCGACGCGGCCGCCGTGCAGCGCTACGCCCGCCAGCACCTCGGCGCCGAGCAGCGCCGCGCCGTGGTGGCCGGCGATGCGGCGCAGTTCGAACCGGCACTGCGTGCAGCAGCGCAGGGGTTGGTCAAAGTAGCGCCGCAGAGTGCGGGCGCGCCATGATGAACCTGCGCCCGGGCGCTACCTTCGACCGATCACCCGAAGCCGTTCAACGGCTTCACGAGCGGTGATGATTTCGATGCCGAGAAAGCTCTTCAAATCAAGCAGGTCGGCATCACCGGAAACGACGAAATCAACCTGTGCAGCCAATGCGGCCGCAAGCACCTGATCGTCGGCCGGGTCGCGCGTCACCGTCGGCTTGATAACCGCGGGCGTCACCAAAACGACCAGGGCCGCATAGCCGCCGAAAACATCGGCCACCACCAAACCCCGGCGAGCCAGTTGCGCAGCAAACTTTTGTCGCGACAACACGCCTTGCAGTTCGGCCAGCAAGGCTGCGCTGCTCGCCAACTCGACCGCTCCCGCAACGGCCGCATCTACCAGACCACCGGGCACACCACCCCACAGCAACCCGGACAGCGCCGTGTTGGTGTCAAGAACCAGACGCACGCCGTTGCTCGGTCCTGTAAGCGTCGATTTCGGCGGCGATCTCCTCGGGCGTCAGGGGCTCCAAGGGTTGCGTAGTCAGTACAGCGCGCGCCGTCGTCATGCGCTCGACGCGTTCTTCACGCAGTCGTTCACGCAAGATGCGTTCGATCCGTTCGGGTGCCAAGAGACCCGCGCTGGTGGCCTCCTGGGCCAACGCATCGGGCAAGGTGATTTGCACGGTGGTCATCGTCGGGTGCCTTTCGGTTAAGTTCGCCGATTATCCCGGCTCGTCGCAGGCCGTGCGGCACTCACTCATGCGGCATGCCGGCCTGTACGGCCACTCTTGTCAGGCCTTGCCCGGCCTTCGCAGCGAGTAGGCCAGCGCACCGAACAGCGCCTCGCAAAGCAAGGCCAGCGCGGCCGACGGCAAGGCCCCGGCCAGCATCAGGTTGCGGTCGTTCAAGGCCAGGCCGGTGACGATGCGCTCGCCATAGCCGCCCGCACCAATGAACGCCGCGATGGTGGCCGTGCCGACCGCAATGGTGGTGGCCGTGCGCACACCGGCCAGCAGCACCGGCAGGGCCAGCGGCAGTTCGATGTGGCGCAGGCGCTGGCGGGCGGTCAGGCCCAGCGCGGTGCCGGCCATCTTCAAGCCCGCCGGCACCTCGGCCAAGCCGGTACAGGTGTTGCGCATGATGGGCAGCAGGGCGTAAAGCAGCAGCGCAAGCAGCGCAGGCAGCGTGCCGATGCGGCCCAGCAGCGAGATCAGCACCGCCAGCAGCGCCAGCGCCGGCACGGTTTGCAGCAGCCCGGTGGCGCCCAGCACCAGCGCGCGGGCGCCGGCATGGGGCGCCACCCACACCGCCAGCGGCACACCCACGGCCACGGCCAGGCCCACCGACAGCGCCACCAACGTCAGGTGCTGCCAGGTCAGCCGGGCCAAATCGGGCCCCCACAGCTTGGCCCAGAAACCACCGCCGCCGGCCGTGGGCGCACTGCCTGCCAGGTGGTCGCGCGCGATCACGTCGAAGGCCACGCTGTCCAGCTCGGCACGCGCGTTCAGCGCAATCATGGCCGGCTCGTTGATGCTGCCGCCCAGGCGCTGGATGGCTGCCCAGGCGGCAGGCAAGCGCTGCGGCACATCCAGCCGGTACAGCACCACGGCGTCGTAACGCGGGAAGTGCGCCAGGTCGTCTTCCAGCACACGCAGTTTCAGGTGGCCGATCTTGGCGTCGGTGGTGTAGATGTCGATGGCGTCCACCTGGCCCGCCGTCAGCGCGTCGTAGGCCAGGCCGTGGTCCAGGCCGACGGGCTTTTGCGCCAGGCCGTAGCGCCGGGCCACACCGGGCCAGCCGTCGGCGCGGCCGATGAATTCGTTGCTCAGACCCAGCTTCAGCGTCGGGTGGGCGGCCAGGTCCGACAGCCGCTTGATCTTCAAGCGCGCCGCCACGTCGTCGCGCATGGCCAGCGCGTAGCCGTTGTTGAAGCCCAGAGCCACGTCCACCCCCAGGCCCAGCGGCGCCAGGCCAGCACGCAGAGCCGGCAGCGAGGTGGCCTGCGGGTCCTTCAGGATCTCCTGCGCGATGGTGCCGGTGTAGTCGGGGTACAGGTCGATGCTGCCGGCGCGCAGCGCGGCAAACACGATGGCGGTATTGCCCAGGCCCTGGCGCACCTCGAC
>JANOLY010000435.1:0-9268 GCA_031420055.1 Burkholderiales bacterium
GGGCAAGTGGCGCACGAGCAGGTGCACGCCGCGGCGTTTCCAGCCCACTCTCAGGTCCGAGAACGGCGCGGGCAGCGAGGCCAGAACCACGGGCTGCGACTCGTCGCGCGCGATGTGCATCGCAACGGTGTCCCGCTCGACAACCTCCAGCAGTGCATGCAGGGTGGCTTCACTCAGTGTGTTGCCCGAGGCCAGGCCGGTGGACGAGCTGTTGAACAGGCTGCGGTTACGCTGTTTTGGGGGCGGCAGCAACACCAGTTCAGCGGGCAGCAGTGTGCTGCGGCGGGTCTCGAGAGCCTCGCACTCCACAGCTGCCAGTCTCGCGCGCCTACCGACGTTGCCTCCCAGGCGTGGGGCAAAGTCAACCGCGGTCAGGCCGGCGGGCCATTGGCGTGTTAGCTGCGCCAGCGGCAAGCGCCGCGGGACACACGCGGCGCTCGCACTTTCACAGGCTGCGTACTCGACCGCCTCCATCAACGCGCCCGCCCGGGCATCTTCAGGCAGCATGCCTTTGCCCGAATGCACCCGCGCCACTGTGCCGCCCGGGCGAACGCTGATGAACACCGGCAGCCGTAGGTGGTCCAAGCGCGTGACGTCGATGACATGCGAGACGCCCAGCCGCGACATGTACTGCTGGGCGACAGCGACGGTTTGCGCGACATCGCGGCTGCGCAGGCTCGTGTGCAACCGCTGCGCAGCTACGGCGCTTGGCATGCCATCACCAGTCGCAGGGGCGGATGCGTTGCCGAGGTGACTTACCCGTTTTTAGCCGCGCGGTCAGCTATTTAGTCTTGTGCGTGACAGCAGGTTGCCCCCCCGTCCATCGTTTCCAGCCCGCGTTCAACGAGAAACTGTTGAAACAGAACGATCAACTTGAGCTGACCCGCAGTGAGACTCGAAACATTGACTTGGCTTTGGCTCAGTTTCAACTTCAGTGTCAGTTCAGCCCCTGCTTCCTGGGCAAGTTTGTCGAGCGCATAGAACTTCCCGTCATCAGTACGAAGGCCCAAGGCGCCACTTTTGTCGACGTCGAGAACGCCGAAGACTGGGTGCGGCGCATGCTGCTCCGTGCTTTTCTTGCGTACGCGCGCCTTGGCCTTTGCAGCCGGTGTTGCCGTCTCGCCGGGCTTGCCGGCCGAAACTTCGGGCGCCTTCTTGCCGGTCTTGTCATTCCTACTCGCCATCACATCCTCCATTAATCCGGTGGAACTGGGATTTCGCCTGTGCCTGGGGCCGGCCCGCGAGCTGGACCCTCAAGCGCGCGAGGACTGTAACAAAGTGCGCGCAGCCTGTGACCAGATTTTTCAGGCCGTGGGCCGTGGCAGCCGGCCGGCTCGTCATTGAGCTGGCGACCGCGACCGGGCTTGCAAGGTGGCCTGCGCCAGCCGCGGCGCCGAGTCGCGCGCCAGCACGCCGGCGACCACGCTTTCGGCACAAGCGCGGCGTGCCGCCGTGCCCTGTACTTGCTCGCAGCGCTGCATCGCCGCCACGTTGGACGGTGTGTCGGCCAGCCACGGCATGCGCGCGGCACCGCCGAACAGCACCGTCACCGACGCCAGCAACGCGCAGGCCACGGACACGCCGGCAAAGCCGGCCAGGCCGCGGTGAAAGGCAGCCCGGTCGGGCGCGGATTTGGATGGACTCTTCATGATTTCTCTCCTGGTGTTGGACACGGACGCAAGGCTGCTCACGGCGGTTCAGGCCGCCGCCAGCATCGGTGCCGCGGCCGCTGGGGCGGCGTGTGCGGCGGGGGACATGCCGGCCAGGCGCAATGCGCTGGCCACCGGGGGCACCTGGGCGGCGCGCAGCAGCAGGCCTTCGATGCTGCGGGTGCCGAACTTGGCCCGAATCGACGAAATCTGCGTGCGCACCGTGCTCAGCTTGACCGCGTGCGCCGAGGCGATCTCGCGCGGCGTGGCCTGGCGCACCAGGCCACTGAGCACGCGGCGCTCGGCCAGCGTCAGGCCGTAGCTGCCGGCCAGCATCTCCAGCCCGAGTTCCGAGCAGGGTTGGCGCCGGCCCAGCACCACCAGCACCTGGTGGTCCAGGGCGCCCGCCAGATGGAAGGGCAGCACCGAGACCATCAACTGGTCGGCACCCTGTGTGATGCGCACCAGGCTGCGGCGGCCGCGCTGCGCTGCCAGGCGCAGGGCGGTGTCGAGCTCGCCGCCGCAGCCACTGGCGCGACGCAGCCGGTCGCCCAGCCGCTGGAGCAGACGCTGCGATGACATCTCCTGCTGTGCCGCCTGGTTGGCGAAGCAGATGGCGCCGTTCTCGTCGCAGACGATGAGACCGCACTCGATCTCGTCAAACAAGGCCAGCGCCAGTTGCGCCAGCGTGCTGCCTGAGACGCGCTCCTGGCCCAGGTTCAGCGCGGTGCGTTCGTTGGGTGGGTACATGGACTTCTCCTGATTCGTTGGGACAAACGCCGGTGTGGCGGGCTCTTGAGGCCCCACGCCTGGTGTGGCGTGAGGCCCTGGGAGGCACTGTCATTCGCAGCAGGCTTTGAAGTCCTTTACCGGAGGCCTAAGGGTCGCTAAGGATCGCTAAGCCCTCACAGCCAGGCGGCCGGCATGGTCAGGCTCACCAGTTCGGGCCGGCCGTGGCCGTCGAAGCCGAACTGCAGACTCAGCCGGCCGTCGCCGGACACGAAGTTGCCGTTGCCGTCGTGCTTGAGGTTGACCGCGCCGCGCCGCGCGTAACGCACCTGCAGCGATTCGCCGTAGGACGTGACGACCAGTCGGCGGCCATTGGACAGCTCGTACACGGTGTCGAGTTCGCTCACCGCCATCACGACCTGTGAGCCGTTCATGGCCGAGCGCGTGGCGGAGATTTCCACCTGCGGCGTGCCCCGGTTGCTGTCGACCACGGCCAGTGCGGGCCCCGCTGCGGCGACCAGCAGGGCCAGGGAGACGGTGGTGGTGAAGTGGTTCATGGTGATGCTCCTTGGAGGACGGGTTTGAGGATCGGTTGACGCCCTTCGTTGGGCGCGATTGCATTGGGCTGGGCGCTGACAGAGCCGTCGTCACACCGCGGTACGACGCGGCGCACGCGCCGTCGTACCGAGGCACGAAGAACTGCAGCTGCAGGCGGGTCATGGGTGTTGGCGCTGCAGCGACTTGGCGGCTGCCTCAGACCCATCGGGCACGCGGGTGAACCTGCCGTCGAGTCAGACCATCGGCTCAACCGCGGGTGAGGCCGAACCGAGGCGTCGCCCGTTGCGGTGCGCTGGCGGAACCGATTACCGCCGCATGGCGCGGAGCTGCGGGCTCAGTGCACCCCGCGCAGCGCCAGCACCGCGTTCGTGCCGCCGAAGGCGAACGAGTTCGACAGCATGGTCTGGATGGCGACACCTTCACGGGCCTGGTTGGGTACGCAGTCCAGGTCGCACTCGGGGTCGCTTTGCTGCCAGTGCATGGTCGGCAAGGCCACCTTCTGCTGCATCGCCAGCAGCGACAAGACACATTCCAGCGCACCGGCACCACCGAGCAAGTGGCCATGCACCGCCTTGGTGGCGCTGAGCATCAAGCGCTCGGCGTGGTGACCGAACGCCGCGCGGATGGCGGCCGTTTCGGTGCTGTCATTGGCCAGCGTGCCGGTGCCGTGGGTGTTGATGGCGTCGACCTGTTGGGCCTGCAGGTTCGCCGACAGCAACGCGGCGCGCATGGCGGCGGCCTGGCCTTGTACGCTGGGCCGGGTGATGTGGCTGGCGTCGTTGGACAGGCCATAGCCGATGATCTCGCCGTGAATGTGCGCACCGCGGGCCACGGCGCGGTCCCAGGGTTCGAGCACCAGCATCGCCGCGCCCTCGCCCAGCACCATGCCGCTGCGGTTCTTGGAGAACGGCCGGCAGGACGCCGCGGGCTCAGCCGGGTCGGGGGCGGCCAGGGTGTGCAGTGCTTCCCACGCCTTCAATGAGCCGTTGGACAGCGGCGCCTCCGCGCCGCCGGCCAGCGCCACTTCGAGCTGGCCGCTGCCCACGCGCAGCCAGGCTTCACCAAGCGCCACGGCCGACGACGAACAGGCGGTTGAGTAGGTCAGGTTGGGGCCTTCAAGCCGGTGCTGCATGCCAATCCACGCCGACGCCGCGTTGTGCATGCCCATCAGGATCGTGAACGGCTTGATGCGGTCTGAGCCCTGTGCGTACAGCGTTTCGTAGCCTGCATCCATGGTCAATGTGCCGCCCATTCCCGTGCCGAAGAAGACCCCGCCTTGGTGGGCTTGCAGGCCACCCAATGCGCACCTCGAATCGTCCACGGCCTGCTGAGCCGCAAAGACGGCCATCTGGCTGAAGCGGTCCAGCATGCGCACCGGCCCCGACAGCACGACGTCGTCGAGGTCGAACGCCGCCGTGGCTGCCAGTGGTGCAGCCAGGCGGGTTGCGAAAGGGATGTCCAGCCGGCGCACCGCCGAGTTGCCCGACCGCGCGCGAAACAGCGCCTGGGCCAGCTGGTTGCCCAGCGGGCACACCACACCCATGCCGCTGACGGCGACGCGCCTCATGTCGCCGGCAGCGGCAGGGTCGGAGCGGTGGGGCCTTTTGCGACCACCAACAGGTCCACGTAGCGCACCACGTCACCCAAGGTCGCCAGGTCCACCGGCTCGCTCGGCAGCTTGATCTTGAAGCTGTCCTCGATGTTCCAGAGCAATTCAACCGTGCCCAGCGAATCGATACCCAGGTCCTGCAAGCTGGTGTCCATGGTCAGACGTTCGCTCGTGCTGGGGTAGTCCTTGGACACGATGTCGGCCAGGCGATCAAAGGTGGTATTCATGGGGTCGGCGCAACGAGGGGCTTCACAAGAACCAGCGGAAGCGAACTGGTTTGCCTCGTGCCAGCAACGGGTGGCGTCGGGGCCGGATGGACCATGCAATCGGGCAGCAGTGCGTGAACAGGGCTCACCTTGCCACCCCAGCGAGCGCCTTGGGTCAGCAGTCGGGGATGGGTGCGCAGCAGGCCCATCAACAGCGCCGTGGGTTGCGGCCGCATGGCAAGCTGTGCAAAGGCTGCGGCCAAGCGCAGGCGCGGCAAGAAGTGGCGCCGCCATTGCGCGACGTAGCGTTCCCGCACCAGCGCCTGCGCCGATGCCCCCAACGCGGCTCGACCGGTGGGGTCGCGCAGCAGTTGTGAACAGAGCAGGGCCGATGACTGCAGCGCCATGCTGATGCCTTCACCCAGGATGGGATGGGCCTCGCCAGCGGCATTGCCGACGCGCAAGATGGGGTCGTCGGTGCTGATTCGGACACCGGGGCGCAGCGGGCCGCTGACCAGCCACGGGCCGTTGCGTGTGGCGCCCGCCACGGCCGCGCGCACGCCGGCACACTCGCGCTGCAGCCACGCCTGCACCACGTCGCCCACGCGCTGGGCGGGCGCGGCCGTGCGCAGCTGACTCAGTCGGTCACGCCGGATGCAACAGGCCAGTGTGGCCAAGCCAGCACCCTCCATCACCATGCCGCCGTAACCGCCGTCCAATGCCAACACGCTGATCGTTGAATCGGAAAGGGCGGTGCCCGAGAAGTTGGCCTTGAAGGCAAACAAGTCGCTGCCCTGGTGCCGGCGCGGCGGTGTGGTCCGGGATGTCGAACCCGACAGCGAGTTGCCTGCGGGCAGTTTCTCCCACGAGCCGTGCGCGTCGATGACCAGGGCCGCGCGCAGCACCCGCAGCGCAGCCGATTCAACAGCGCGGACTTCGCAAGTCCAGGCCCCGGCCGCGCCCGTGATGGACTGCAGCGTCGCGGGCTGCAGCACGTCGGCACCCTCGGCGCGGGCTTGTCGCAGCAACAAAGTGTCTAGTGTGTCGCGGCCCAGCGCGCGGCCCCAGCGGTGCAGGGGATGATCGGCTTCGGGCAAGTCCGCGCTGACTTCGGCGTTGCCCTGCAGCATGCGCACGTGGCGCAGGTTGGGCCCGGCGTGGGCCTCAATTCCTGCGCCGACACCCAACGTTTGAAGCAGGGGCAGGTTGCTGGCGGCAATGCACTCACCGCAGACCTTGCGTCGCGGAAAGCGTTGCTTCTCCAGCAGTGCCACCTTCCAGCCCGCGCGCGCCAGCCAGATGGCGGCGCTGCTGCCGGCCGGCCCGGCGCCGACCACCACCGCGTCGAACGGAGTTGGCCCGCCCGTGTTCATCAACGCAGCCCCGTGCGCTGGGCACTGAAGCAGTGGCTGAACAGTCCGGCCGTGTATTCGCGACACAACCAGTGCCCTTTGCGACCCGGCCAGCGTTGACTGACTTCCTGGCCGCGAAATCCCGCACGAACGCTCAGCACCGCGTCTTCGCGGGTGACGGCGTTCGCGCCGATGAGGCCCACCAAATGGCTGCCCACCAGGGCCAGCCGGGCGCGGCGGGGCTCGACGGCGAAAAAACGCATGCAGCAAGCAGCAATGGCCTGCAGCAGCGCGTCCAGCTGCGGGCCTTCGAAATGGTGCAGGAACAGGCTGCAGACGATGAGGTCCCATGTCTGCGGGTCGGTGGGTGTCGGGCTGATGGACTGCATCCACTGCAGGACGTCCATCACCTGCACCTGCACCTGCCAGCCCAGCTCGGCATAGGCCGCCACGGTGTCGGCGCGGACGAGGTGCTGTCGGTCGAGCAGGGTCAGCTGGACGTCGGGCCAGTCGCTCGCCAGTGAACGGGCAACGGCCAGCAGCAGCGTGCCGTCGCCGGCGCCCAGCTCCAACACCCTCAGCGGCTTGGCGGGTGGCCGGCCGGGCCAAAACGCACACCAGCCGCGTGCCACGATGGCGCGGCTGCCCATGACGCGGTGGATACGGCGCAGGTCGCGTCGCGAACGCTGCGCCTGCGGGTCGTCGGCCGCCAGACTGTCCAGCGTCTCAGCCATCACGCTACGCGGAAAGCTCATGGTCGGGGTCTCAATGGTTGGACGCGCGCTCTGGGCGCGGCCCGCCAGCCGGCGAGTTCGCACTCGGGGAGGCGCCCTCGCTCATCACTGCACACGCAACAACGCGCCGTGACAACTGAAGCCGGCGCCAAAGGACGACAGCCACCACCAGCCGGGCGGCGCGGGATCGTCCAATGCGGCTTGCAGCACGAAGTAGACGAAGGCACTGGACAGGTTGCCGTGTTCGCTCAGCATGGCCGCGCTGTAGCAAAGCGCATCGGCCGGCAGCTCAAGCTGGCGCTGCATGTTCTGCAGCACATCACGACCACCGGCGTGCATGATCCAGGCCCGGATGTCGCCGGGGTTCAGCCCGGCGCGGCGCAGAACGGTCTCGAGAACCTGTTGGGCATGTCGGGCCGCCAGCGCCGGCACGGCGCGGGTCAGCACGTTGCGCAACATGCCGTCATGCTGCTCGAACATCAACGCGTGGCGTTGGCTCGGGTCGAGCAGCGAGGTGCTGTCCACCCACTCGATGTCGCGTTCGGCTGCCGGCCTGGCGTGGCGCGACAACACCGCCGCACCCGCGCCGTCTCCAAACAGGCAGGCGCTGATCAGCACCCCCGGGTCGTTGTCCAGGTAGATGGCTGCGCTGCTGACTTCAACACACACCGACAGCACGTGCTGGGCCGCGCCCGATGCCAGCAGCGCCCGGCCGAGCTGCATGTTGGGCAAGGCTGCGGCGCAGCCCTGGCCCACCAGGTCGAAGGCCAGCACATCGGCGCGCATGCCCAGCCGCTCGGCGACATGGCCGGTCAAGCCCGGGCAGAGTGTGCCGGTGCAGGTGCTGACCACCACGGCGTCGATCTCGCAGCTTGCCAGCCCGGCGCGGTCCAAGGCCCGTGCGGCGGCCTGCGCCGCCAGCACGGGCGCGTTTTTCAAGAAGCGTCTGGACAGCGTGTTGGGGTCGATCGAGAAGACCTCGGCCAGGGTGTCGACGGCCAGGTGCCGGGTCTGAATGCCGTTGTCCCGCTGCAGCACGGTGCGGGCGATCAGGTGGGAACGGCTGTCCAGCCGCTTGTACCAATCGGAGGCTTCAAACGCCAGCAGGCATTCGGCCTTGCTGTAGCGCTGCGCCGGGCTGTCGGTGCCAACTCCGGTGATGTGCATGGGCAGTCAGGCAGCCATCGCGGCGCCACGCCCGGTGCGGCTGCGGTGCCGGACCTGCACGCAGCGTTCACGCTCGGGGACGCCCAGTTCAACGCGGGCGGCCGTCTGCACCGCTGAACTGCTGGGCTCGTTCACCAAGATTTCCTTTGCACACGCCGGGCGATGCGACAACCGTAGGGACGCATGAACGCTGGGTCTGTGCGCCAGCATACCAAGCGCAGCCGTCAGCATGGCGCGCGCAACGACATGCGCATGCGGGCTTGTGCGTCCTGCAATTCACCGAACACGGTGGTCGCCCCGAACAACAGCAACAGGGCGCCGAGTGCAGCCGCGGCCAGGCCCTCGCCGGGCTTGTGAACGCTGACCAGAAGGTCTTGCACAGCGGCCGCACCGTTGTCGCCCATCAAGGCGCGCAGCTGAGATTGGATTTCACCGCGAGCCGCGTCTTCGCCGAACACCAGCCCTGCAACGGCGATCACGATCAACAGCAATGGGGCCAGTGAGAACGTGGTGTAGAAGGCCAGCGCGGCGCCCATGCTGGCCACGTTGAGCGCTGCGTCTGCTGGCGCGCGGCAGGCGTGCCGGCTGCTCACTCCACCGTCACACTCTTGGCCAGGTTGCGCGGCTTGTCCACGTCCGTCCCCCGCGCGCAGGCCGTGTGGTACGCCAGCAGCTGCAGCGGCACCACGTGCAGGATGGGGCTGAGCGCGCCGTAGTGTTCGGGCATGCGGATGACGTGCACGCCGGGTTCGTTTTCGATGCGCGTGTCGCCATCGGCAAATACATAAAGCTGACCGCCCCGCGCGCGCACTTCCTGCAGGTTGCTCTTCAGCTTTTCCAAGAGCGCGTCGTTGGGCGCCACGGTGACGACCGGCATCTGGTCGGTGACGAGTGCGAGCGGGCCGTGTTTCAGCTCCCCGGCGGGGTAGGCCTCGGCGTGGATGTAGCTGATCTCCTTTAACTTCAGCGCACCTTCCAGGGCGATGGGGTAGTGCAGCCCGCGGCCCAGGAAGAGGGCGTTTTCCTTGCGCGCGAAGTCTTCGCTCCAGGCGATGATTTGCGGCTCCAGCGCCAGCACCGCCTGCAGGGCCACGGGCAGGTGGCGCAGGGCTTTCAACTCAGCCGCCTCTTGCGCGTCTGACAAGCGCCCGCGCACCTGGGCCAGGGCCAGCGTCAGCAGGTACAGGCCGGCCAGCTGGGTGGTGAAGGCCTTGGTGCTGGCCACGCCGATCTCCACCCCGGCGCGCGTGATGTAGGCCAGCGC
>JANOLY010000436.1:0-3629 GCA_031420055.1 Burkholderiales bacterium
CCCCTGGCCCCCGAAGAAACGGCGCGCCCGGCGTCGGTGCGCGAGCTTTTCGTCACCTACTGCACCATCTCGCTGCAGGCCTTCGGCGGCGCGCTGGCGCTGACCGAACGCACGCTGGTGCACAAGAAGCGCTGGTTCACGCCCAAGGACTTTCTGGGCCTGTACGCCATCAGCCAGGTGCTGCCGGGGCCCACCGGCGTGTCGTTTTGCGTGCTGGTGGGCGACCGCTTTTTCGGCCTGCGCGGCGCCAGCGCGGCGCTGGCCGGCTTCATGGTGTTGCCGACCTTCATCGTGATCGGCCTGGCCTCGCTGTTCCAGCAGTACCAGCACCTGCCGGCCGTGCAGGGCGCGCTCAACGGCATGGGTGCTGCGGCAGTGGGCCTGATCGTGCACACCGCCGCACGCATGGCGCGCACGCTGCGCGGCCAGCGCGTGGGCATGGGGGTGGCGCTGGCCACCTTTGCTGCCGTGGCGCTGGGTGGCCTGTCGGTGCGCACGGTGATGCTCAGCCTGGGCGTGGCCTCGGTGGCCTGGGCCTGGCACCGGCTGGGTCGCAAGCCATGACGCCCACTCTGTCGGGCGCCGAGCTGCTGGCCTTGTTCGGCCACTTCCTGTCGCTGTCGTTGTTCGCCACCGGCGGCGTCATGGCGCTGGCGTCCGACCTGCACCGTTATGTCGTCGACGAGCACCGCTACATCAACCACGCCCAGTTTGTTGGCAGCATCGCGCTGGGCCAGGCCGCCCCGGGGCCCAACCTGATGTGGGTGGTGGTGATGGGCTGGCTCATCTCCGGCCTGCCGGGTGCCCTGGCCACCACCTTGGGGCTGGCGCTGCCGGCGCTGGTGTTCCCAGTGCTGGTGTCGCGCGCCGGCCGGCTGCCGCAGTTCGAACGTGGCCTGAAGGCACTGCAGCGCGGCCTGGGCCCGGTGGCGCTGGGCCTGATGGGTGCGACCTGCTACTTGCTGGTGCGCGAAACCCCCGGCGCCTGGAAGGGCTTGTCGATGATCGCGGTGAGCCTGCTGCTGCTGGCGCTGACCCGGTTGCCGCCGGTCGTTCTGATCCTGGCCGCCGGCATCACCGGCGCCTTTGTTCCCTGGTAAGGCATTTCACGAGGACACCTTGATGACGAACCGACCCATCACGATCCGCTGCTGCCACCTGGCGCTAGCACTGGCCCTGGCCCTGACGGCCCCGCTGTCGGCGCTGGCGCAAACCCCCGCCGACGACATCGAGCGCGGCCGCGCCCTGTACATGAGCAACGGCTGCTTCAGCTGCCACGGCACCGTGGGCCAGGGTGGTGAGCGCAGTGGCGCACCCAAGCTGGCACCCGACCCATACCCCTACGAGGCCTTCCGCGCCCTGGTGCGCACGCCGCGCGAGGCCATGCCGCGCCTGGACGTGAAGTTCGTCAGCGACGCGTAACTGCAACTGATCCACCGCTACCTGGGCTCCATCGCCCCCGGCCCGGCGGCCAAGGACATCCCGGCGCTGCGCTGAAGTCACAGCCCGGCTGCAAGTTCTGGTGGGCGTTTTCCTAAAACGGGGACGCTTCCCATTGGCCCGGGACGGGTCCGGCTCGCCAGCCGCCGCAAGGATGGGCCCAGTAGCTGCCGTCCGACGGGGCTTCGCCCCTCTCTGAAGTCGGTGCAGCCAACACCACCAACGACGGCAGCCAGGAGCTGATGACACGTTTGACAACACCCGCCAGCAGTGGCATCCTCATCAAGAGATGAAGGCCACGCTGATCTCACGTTTCAAGGACGTCACGCCCGATGGCGGCGTGATCGAGTTGGTGGTGTGGCGTGTACCAGAGCCTGTCGCCCCCAGCGAGCACGGCTTCAAGTACAGGGCCGCGTATGCCATTGATGGCGTGCGGGTGGTCGGGTTTGACAATGAACGCGGCAAGGGCGACCACTGCCACCTGCGGGGGACCGAGCGACGGTACACCTTTGTGTCGGTTGAACAGCTGATCGAGGACTTCATTGCTGCCGTCGCCGCAGCGCGGGGCAAGACATGACCAAGCGAACGCTGATGATCACGATGAATGCCGACTGGCAGGCCGCCTTGCGCGCCGCCGGCAAGCGCGCCACCGCCCGCAGCTACCAGGGAGAAGTGCTGAACTTTGAAACAGCGGGGAGTTTCTTCGGCAAGCTCACAGAGCGTCGTTGGACCCTCGTGCACGCACTGCAGGGTCAAGGCCCCATGCCGGTGCGGGAGCTGGCGCGCCGGGTGTCACGCGACATCCGGCGTGTTCATGATGATGTGGAAGTGTTGACCGAGTTGGGTCTGATCGAACGTACCGACAGTGGTGGGGTCCTGTGCCCCTTTGAGGTCGTGCACATCGACATGCGCTTGACGGCTCCCCATCCCCTGGCAGCGTGAGCTTGCAAAGAGGCAAAAAGGAAGGCAAAAGGGGGCAAAAAGGGGACGCTTCCCTTTTGCAGGCTCAACACCAGCTCGGCCCGATCACCGCGGCTGGCACACCACATCCACCAGCGCCGGGCGGCCGCTCTTGACCACGGCCAGTGCGCGCTGCAGCGCGGGCTTGAGCAGTTTGGGGTCGCTGATCGGCCCCTCGGCCCACACGCCGTGCGCCTGCGCGAGCTTGGCGTAGTCGATGGCGGGGTTGTCGATCTCGTTGCCGACGAGCGCCGTGTCGGGGCGGCGGCGGTGCAGGGCGGCCATGCGTTGCAGGTGCAGCACTTCCTGGTAGTAGCCGCGGTTGTTGTGCATCACCATCAGCAGCGGAATCTTGTGGTGCGCAGCGGTCCACAGCACGCCGGGCGCGTACATCAGGTCGCCGTCGGGCTGGAAGGTCACGCTCAGCAGGCCCTTGGCCTTGTTGGCCAGCGCCGCGCCCACGGCGGCCGGCGCGCCGTAACCCACGCCCTGGCCGCCGCTGCCGCCCAGGAACTGGTGGTATTGCGTGGCCGGCCACAGCGAACGCGCCCAGGGGATGCGGTCGCTGACCACCAGCGCCCAGGGCTCGTTCCTGATGACGTCGTAGGTTTCCATGGCCAGCCGCGACGTCGTCACCGGGCTCACGTCCCAGCCGCGCGCGGCCGATTCGCGCAGCGCCGCCTTGGCGCGGCGTGCTTGCTCGCCATGCGCGGCGGCGCGCTCGGCGGCCACACGCTGGCGCTCGGGCGTCATCAGGCGCAACACCTGCTCGGTCAGTGCGGGCAGGCTGGCCTGGGCGTCGCCGTTGATGCTCAGGTCCACCGGCATGTAGCGCTGGAAGTCCTGGTAGTTGCTGCGGATGTAGACGTCCTGCATCGACAGGTTGACGATCTTCACGCCCTTGGCCGCGACATAACGTTGAATCTTCCACGGGTCTGAAAAGCTGTTGAACTGGCCCCAGGGGTCGGCCACTTCCAGCAGCAGCACCATGTCGGCCTCGCGCACCAGCGCGCGGCGGCGGTCGCTGTGGCAGAGCGGGTGCTGGTTGGGGAAGTTGAGCCGCGCGCCATGTCGACCACCGGCGCGCCCAGCGCCTGCGCCAGCTTGACCAGCGCGTCGACACCGCGCTGGTCGCGCGCCATGCGGTCGGCCACGATCACCGGCGCCTGGGCTTCGACGAGCCAGCGCGCAGCCTCTGCCAGCGCGGCGCTGTCGCCCATCGCGGGGAT
>JANOLY010000437.1:0-2187 GCA_031420055.1 Burkholderiales bacterium
CCTCGGGCGTGGTGCCGCAGATCAGCATGATCATGGGCCCGTGTGCAGGAGGCGCCGTCTATTCCCCGGCCATGACCGACTTCATCTTCATGGTGCAGGACAGCTCATACATGTTCGTCACCGGGCCTGAGGTCGTGAAGACCGTGACCCATGAAGAGGTCACGGCCGAGCAACTCGGCGGCGCGACCACGCACACGACGCGCAGCGGCGTGGCTGACCGCGCCTTCGACAACGATGTCGAGGCCTTGTTGATGCTGCGCCGGTTCTTCAATTACCTGCCGCTGAATAACCGCGACGGCGCTCCCTCGCGGCCGAGCGGCGACCCGCCGGAGCGCCTGGATCTGTCGCTCGACACCCTGGTGCCCGACCACCCGAACAAGCCCTACGACATCAAGGAGCTGATCCTCAAGGTGGTCGACGACGGCGACTTCTTCGAGCTGCAGCCCGACTACGCCAAGAACATCGTCATCGGCATGGCGCGCATGGCTGGGCGCACGGTGGGCATTGTGGCCAACAACCCGCAGGTGTTGGCCGGCTGCCTGGACATCAAGAGCAGCGTCAAGGCGGCGCGCTTCGTGCGCTTCTGCGACGCCTTCAGCATCCCCGTGATCACCTTCGTCGACGTGCCGGGGTTCATGCCGGGCACCAGCCAGGAGTACGGCGGCATCATCAAGCACGGCGCGAAACTGCTGTATGCCTATGCCGAGTGCACGGTGCCGAAGGTGACCGTGATCACGCGCAAGGCCTACGGCGGCGCCTACGACGTGATGAGCAGCAAGCACCTGCGCGGCGATGTCAACTTCGCCTGGCCCAACGCCGAGATCGCCGTGATGGGCGCCAAGGGCGCGGTGGAAATCATCTTCCGCGAAGACAAGGGCGACCCGGCCAAGCTGGCCGCCAGGGAGGCCGAGTACAAGGCGCGCTTCGCCAACCCCTTCGTGGCCGGTGCGCGCGGCTTTATCGACGACGTGATCCAGCCGCACGAGACCCGAAAGCGCATCTGCCGCTCGCTGGCGATGCTGGCCGACAAGAAGCTCGAGAACCCGTGGCGCAAGCACGGGAATATTCCCTTGTGAGGCCGGCGATGTTCACCAAGATCCTCATTGCCAACCGCGGCGAGATCGCCTGCCGGATCATCAAGACGGCAAAGAAACTCGGCATTGCGACCGTCGCGGTCTATTCCGAAGCCGACCGCGATGCGCGGCATGTGGAGTTGGCCGACGAGTCAGTGCTGCTCGGGCCGGCGCCGTCGCGAGAGTCTTACCTCGTCGCCGACAAGATCATTGCCGCGGCCAAGAAGACCGGCGCGCAGGCGATCCACCCCGGCTACGGCTTTCTGTCGGAGAACGAGGATTTCGCGCGCCGGGTCGAAGAGGAAGGCCTGGTCTTCATCGGCCCCAAGCACCACAGCATCGCTGCGATGGGCGACAAGATCGCCTCGAAGAAGCTGGCCAAGGCAGCTCAGGTCAACACCATCCCGGGCTGGAACGAGGCCATCGAGACCCCTGAGCAGGCGGTGACGATTGCCAAGGACATCGGCTACCCAGTGATGATCAAGGCCAGCGCCGGCGGCGGCGGCAAGGGCCTGCGCGTGGCCTTCAACGACAAGGAAGCCTTCGAAGGCTTCAGCAGTTGCCGCTTTGAGGCCAAGGCCAGCTTCGGCGACGACCGCGTGTTCATCGAGAAGTTCGTCGAGGAGCCGCGCCACATCGAGATCCAGGTGCTCGGTGACGCACACGGCAACGTGCTGTACCTGAACGAGCGCGAGTGCAGCATCCAGCGCCGGCACCAGAAGGTGATCGAAGAAGCGCCATCGCCTTTTATCAGCGACGCCACGCGCAAGGCGATGGGCGAGCAGGCGGTGGCGCTGGCCAAGGCGGTGCAGTACCAGAGTGCAGGCACGGTGGAATTCGTGGTCGGCAATGACCAGAGCTTCTACTTCCTGGAAATGAACACCCGGCTGCAGGTGGAACACCCGGTGACCGAGTGCATCACCGGGCTGGACCTGGTGGAACTGATGATCCGCGTCGCGGCCGGCGAAAAGCTGCCGCTGACACAGGACCAGGTGCAGCGCAATGGCTGGGCGATGGAATGCCGCATCAACGCCGAAGACCCTTACCGCAATTTCCTGCCCAGCACGGGCCGGCTGGTGCGTTTTGCGCCGCCCGCGCAGACCATGTTCCAGGC
>JANOLY010000438.1:0-4111 GCA_031420055.1 Burkholderiales bacterium
GCAGACCGCCAGTGGCGCCGGCTTCGATGAGGCTGAAGTGCTGTCCCGTGTAGCCCAGGCCCGTGAGGATGGCCTGGGCGACCGCCATCTGCTCGCGCAAGGCCTGGCGGTAGGCGGGGGCGTCGTCGTCGGTGCACAGCACCCACACCTGGCTGGTGCCTTGGGCGATGGCGGTCAGCCACAAGTCCAGCCCCACGCTGGCGGTGTGCCACACGGCCACCGGCAGCACCCGCGGCGGCAGCCCCTTCAGCGACGGGCCGCTGCGCGCGCCGCGGCCCAGTTCGTTGATCAGCGCCAGGCCGGCGCCTTCGTTGTGGATGAGCAGCGCGGCGTCGCGACCGCCCGCGTGGCCGTAGGCAGTGAGCATGGTGCGCAGCCGCTTGCCCTGGTCCACCGTGGTCGGGTAGGCGAAGCCCATGGCGCCGCTGGGGCACACGGTGGCGCAGGCGCCACAGCCCACACACAGGTAGGGCTCGACGATGACGCCGCCCGCCAGCGCGCCCTTGGCCTTGCCTTTGCGCGAGGCATCGCTGCGGATGGCTTGCGTGCTGCACACGTCGATGCAGGCGGTGCAGCCTTGCAGTTCATTGCGGCTGTGGGCACACAACTTGTGCTGGTAGTTGAAGAACTTGGGCTTCTCGAATTCACCCGTCAGCTCGCGCAGCTTCAACACCGCCGCCATCAGCTGGCGTTCGTCGGTGCCGACGTGGAAGTAGCCTTGGGGCGGTTGGTGTTGCTGGTACGCGGCTTGGGCGCGCAGGTCCAGCACCAGGTCGAAACGGTCGCTGTGCGCGATGGGCGCTCGGTTGAAGTCGATGGCGCCAGCGGCCTCGCACACCCGCACGCAGTCGCGGTGGCTCTTGCAGGCGCTGAGCTTGACTTGGTAGTCCAGACCGATGGCGCCTTCGGGGCAGGCGTCGACACAGGCGTTGCAGCGGGTGCACAGGTCCAGGTCGATGGGGTTGGTGCTTACCCATTCGGCTTCAAACTGGCCCAGCCACCCGCTCAACCGTTTCAGCTCGCCGGTGTGCGTGGCACGGGCATGGACCTGGTTCAGCGCGCCGCCGGGTCGGGTCACCAGCAGGCTCACGGCGAGCCTGTCGGCCAGCATCGCCGCGGCGTGCTCGGCGGCTTCGGCGTCGCCCAGCACCAGGCATCGGCCGGCGCTCTTGTAGGTGACGGTGGTCACCGGTTCGACCGCGGGCAGTTGCGCTGCAGCGATCAGGGCCGCCAGCTTGGGGGTCAGCGTGGTGGCCGCGCCCGCCTGGCCTGCCGGGCTGCGGTGGTCACGACTCCAGCCCCCGGTTTCGCGGATATTGACGAAGTGGATCGGCCGCACCTGGATGCTGGCCGCGCCTTCGGTTTGCTCGTTCAACTCCAGGAACAGGCGGCTTTCCTGGGTGCAGGCCACCAGCAGTTCGTCACCACTGGCGCCGGTGGCTTTGGCGGCGCGCTGGAACGACGGCGCTTCACGCCGGCACAGCAGGGTGTGGACCGTCTCCAGGCCGTCCGTGTGGGCCCCCGGCGTCTTGGCCAGCGCCCGGCTCAGGGCCGGCGCATCCAGCGTCATCGTCTGGTTGCAGTTGCAGATCAGTGTCTTCATGGGCGCTTGATTCGGTGGGTGGTAGCGCGACGCAGTCGGGCGCTGTCGCGTTGGCTAGGGCAGTCTTCTTCGCGTCGTCGTCTTCGTCGTCGAACAGGCCCAGCACATGGGCCTGCAGCATCTTGCGCAACATGCCAGGCGGCAGCGGGTCGGGCTTGCCGTAGTCGTCGATGTAGACGTCCAGCCTGTCCATCACGTTGAAATGCGGGTCGGTGAAGAGCTTGGCCAGCGCGGCGTTCTTCACCTCGGGCTGCACGTTGCTGCCCACAAAGCGGGTGTAGTCGGAGTCGCGGGTCAGGGCGGCCACATCGGCCAGGGTGGGCTGGGGTGGCGCTTCGGCGGCGGGCTGACCCGCAGGTTCGCCAAGCACAGGGCCAGGGCCCGCCGGAACAGCCACCGGCGCCGTGGCGCTGCGTGGCGGGACGTCCACCGACTGCACGGCGGCGACAGGCTCGCTTGCATCCGCAACCGCCGCGCCCTCGCGCACCAGCACCTTGCGCCGTGACCAGCGCGAGATGAACCCGGTGTCTTCGCTTTCGGTAGGCATGGGTATGTGTTGCGGCGCGCGGCGCGCACCTGGAGAAGGCGATCATTCTAGGGGTGGGCTGGGCTAGACTGGCCCGTATGCATGCTGCCCCCGCCGCCGGACCCTCGACACCGAAGACGCAACAAGCGATCCGGGTTGCAGCCGTGATTGAACGCGTCGCCCAGCCCAACGCCTGGCAGGACTGGTCGTTCCGTCTGGCCGAAGTGATACCCGACCAGGGCGCGTTTGGGCTGCTTCCGCGTTGCCTGCATGACGACGGCAAGGTCTCACGCTGGCTCTACCCCAACTTCGAGATGGCCCTGTTTGCCGACGAGTGCAAGGGCTACTTCCTGAACCTGACCTCGGGCCGGCCGGTGTGGTTTGTGTTCTGGGTGCCCGATGAGGACGACCCGTCCCGGGTCAACCTGACCGGCGTGAGCCTGTCCTACATCGAAGCCGACCGCCGCATGACTGCCGAGGAGGTGGTGGAAAACGTGCCGCTGGAGCCCGAGCTCTGCGAGTGGCTGCGGGTCTTCACCAACACGCATTTCAGGCCCGACACGGGCGGCCGGCAGCGTGCCATGTCGTTCATGCGTCCCGAGGACCGTGAGAAGTTCGCCGCTGCCGCTGCCGCTGCCGCGGCCGAGCGCAAAGGCGCGCCCGATGCCTGACAGCCCGGCCAACGAACCGACCGCACCCAGCGGCCCGACCCTGGACGACGTGGCACACCTGGACGCCGACTCCGACTACAGCCCTTACACCGCGCCGGGTGTGGACGCGCAAGTGCGCAACCAGGCCTTGCGCAAGCTGTTTCTCTCGAACCCGCACTTCCAGCAATCCGATGGTCTGGAAGTCGCCGTCGATGAGGTCGCGCAGTGGGCTCTTTCGCCGCAGGCGCGCCAGCACACGATCCAGCGCGCGCGTGCCCTGGGTCTGCTGGACGACGAGCTGATCCACCAGCCCGAACCCGAGCCCGACCCGCCCGGGGCGTGATCAGAACCGGGCTTGCGCCAGCAGCGGCAGCTGGCCCAGGAAGGCGGCCTCGGCGTCGGCGCCGTCGAGGCAGCGCAGGTCGAGCTTGACCTGCGCGTCTTCGATGCGCCCGATCACCGGTGTGGGCAGACTGCGCAACGCTGCGGCCAGGCGGTCTGGCAGCCCGCCCGCGCGCTTGGTGCCGGCCGGTGCGCCCAGGGCCAGGCAGACGCTGGGCAGGCGATCCACCGGCAGGGAACCGCTGCCAATCTGGCTGCGACAGGGCATGACCTGCACCGTGGCGCGTGCGCCCAGCGCTTGCGCCAGGGCCGGCGCCAGGCGCAGTGCCAGCTGGTTCAGCTCGGCTTCGCCCCGTGTCAGCAAGCGCAGCGCGGGCAGGCGCTGGGCCAGACGGTCGGGGTCGCGGTAGAGCTTGAGCGTGGCCTCCAGCGCCGCGATGCTCATCTTGTCCAGCCGCAGCGCGCGCTTCAAGGGGTGCTTCTTGATTTTCTGGATCAGCGCCTTGTCACCGACGATGAGCCCGGCTTGCGGCCCGCCCATCAGCTTGTCGCCACTGAAGGTGACGACGTTGGCGCCGGCCGCGATGGACTGTGCCGGTGTCGGTTCTGCCGGCAAGCCCCAGCGGGTCAGGTCCACCAGCGTGCCACTGCCCAGGTCTTCCACGAACGGCAGGCCATGGGCCTTGCACAGGGCGGCCAGCTCGGCCACGGGCACGCTGCTGGTGAAGCCCTGGATGGCGTAGTTGCTGGCGTGCACCTTCATCACCAGGCCGGTGCGCGGGCCCAGGGCTTCTTCAAAGTCGCGCAGGTGGGTGCGGTTGGTGGTGCCCACCTCGACCAGGCGCGCGCCGGCCCGGCGCATGATGTCGGGGATGCGGAAGGCGCCGCCAATCTCCACCAGCTCGCCGCGCGACACCGGCACCTCCTTGCGGTCGGCCAGCCCCGCCAGCACCAGCAGCACAGCCGCCGCGTTGTTGTTGACCGCCGTGG
>JANOLY010000439.1:0-4072 GCA_031420055.1 Burkholderiales bacterium
GTTGAAGAGCAGGCAGGCCAGCAGAAAGATTAACAGCCAACGCATGGGCGCGCGCCTACAGCCGGTGCGTGCGGTCGCCCGCCGCAAAGCCCAGCGCGTCGAGCGTGATGCCGCGCGCCAGCGCGATGACCTTGAACAGCTCGCCCATTTCGTGCTCGGTGATCAGCTTTTGCGCTGCCGACAGCGTGCGCGCGTCGGCACCCAGCATCAACTCGGGCAGGCCGCAGTTGATGAGAAAGCGCGCCTGGCTGGTGTAGCCCAGCACCTCCAGCCCGGCGGCCTGCGCGGCCAGCGCGATGCCGGTGAAGTTGACGTGCGCGGTGATGTCTTTTTCGCCCGGGCGGTCCAGCGGGTTCGCGTCGCTGTGGTGGGCGTGGTGGCACATCAAGGTGCCGCCCGTACGCTGCGGGTGGTAGTGCTCGGCTTCGGGGAAGCCGTAGTCGATGAACAGCGCCAGGCCGCGCTGCAGCCGTTCGGCCAGGGTCGCGATGAAGGCTTCGGCCTGGGGGTGGATTTCGATCACGGTGCCCGGCACAAAGCCTGATTCGCAAGGCGGCCGCAGCGGCGTCGGGCGGTCGGCCCAGGCCAGCGCGCCCGCCGCCAGCGTCACGCCGCGTTCCCACCAGGTGCTGCCGTCCCAGTGCAGCAGTTGCACGGGCATCGAGTCCAGCACCTCGTTGCCCAGCACCACGCCGTGCATCTGTGCCGGCCAAGCGTCCAGCCATTGCACCTGGTCGCCAAAGGGCGCGAGCTTTTCTGCCTGGCGTGCACGTAGCGTGCCGGACAGGTCGACGATGCTGTAGCGCCGCAGCCGCGGCCCCAGTGCCTGCAACACCTGCGCGGCCAGGGCGCCGGTGCCAGCGCCGAACTCGAACACCTCGTCGGCTTGCGCCGCGTCCAGTGCTTGCGCCATCTGCTGCGCCAAGGCCGCGCCAAACAGCGGCGAGAGTTCGGGCGCGGTGACAAAGTCGCTGCCCGAGCCCGGCCACAGGCCGATCTGGCCGCTGCCGCGCGTGTAGTAGCCCAGGCCGGGCTCGTACAGGGCGATGGCCATGTAGCGGTCAAACGGCAGCCAGCCGCCGCCTTCCGCCAGGGCGGCTTGAAGGCGTGAGCGCAAGCGCGCCGATAAACTCTCGGGCCCGGGTGATGGCATCCGCGGCATTGTAGGAATGCATGCAAGACCGACCCGTTGTACTCATCACCGGCGCATCGCAACGCATAGGGCGCGAGATCGCACTCGACCTGGCGGCGCACGGCTGGGCCGTGGCCGTGCATTACCGCCGCTCGGCAGCGGCGGCCGCACAGACCGTGGCCGCGCTGCGCGAGTCCGGCGGCACGGCACAGTCCTTTGCCGCCGACCTGGCCGACGAGGCCCAGTGCATGGCGCTGGTGCCAGCCGTGCAGGCGGCGTTCGGGCGCGTGGATGCGGTGGTCAACAACGCCTCGCTGTTCGAGTACGACGATGTGGCCAGCTTCAGCATGAAGGCCATGGACGCGCATTGGCGGGCCTACACCGCCCCGGCCATCTTGCTGGCGCGCGCGCTGCATGCGGCGCTGCCGCCGGGCGGGCGCGGCGCGGTGGTGAACCTGCTCGACCAGAAGCTGTGGAATCCGAACCCCGACTACCTGTCCTACACCCTGAGCAAAGCCGCGCTGCAAGCCGCCACCACGCTGCTGGCCCAGGCCCTGGCGCCGGCGGTGCGCGTGTGCGGCGTCGCGCCG
The DNA here is from genome assembly GCA_031420055.1 of Burkholderiales bacterium. GTDB lineage: Bacteria > Pseudomonadota > Gammaproteobacteria > Burkholderiales > Burkholderiaceae_C > Rubrivivax. The sequence goes on from JANOLY010000439.1 coordinate 1,723, forward strand.
GGTGTGACGCTGCTGTCGGGCGAGATGAGCGCGCGCGAGTTCAGCGCCGCGCACCAGATGACGCCGCTGCAGCGCAGCTCGACCCCGCAAGACGTGGCGCGCGCCGTGCGCTTCTTGCTTGAATCCCCCGCCATCACCGGCACCACGCTGCTGGTGGACGGCGGCCAACACCTGCAGCCGCAGGCCCGCGACGTGATGTTCCTGGCGCGCGACGCCGCCCCGAAAGAGCCCTGATGCACAGCTTCCTGGACCACCCGCAGTTGAGCCGCTGCCGCCGCCTGTTCCTGAAGGACTACGAGGTGTGGATCAACATAGGGGTTCACGACTTCGAGAAAAAAGGCGAGCAGCGTGTGCTGATCAACGTCGACCTGTACGTGCCGCTGGCCATGTCCACGCCCAAGGCCGACAAGCTGGACGAAGTGCTGGACTACGACTTCATCCGCCGCAGCGTGATGGCCCGCGTGGCGCGTGGCCACATTCATTTGCAAGAGACGCTGGCTGATGACGTGCTGGCGCTGATGCTGGCCCACCCCAGCGTGGCCGCGGCCAGTGTTTCAACCGCCAAGCCCGACGTGTACCCCGACTGCGCCGCGGTGGGCGTGGAAGTGTTTGGCATCAAGGAGATCGCACCATGAACAGCGTCACCGCACCCGAGACGGCAGCCGTGGCCGGTGGTTTCGTGGCCGCCAAGAAAGCGGCCTTCGAGGCCAACAAGCTGAGCAAGAAGCTGCACCGTCAGCTGGGCCTGGCCATCACCGACTTCAACATGATCGAGGCCGGCGACAAGGTGATGGTGTGCCTGTCGGGCGGCAAGGACAGCCATGTGCTGCTGGACCTGCTGCTGTCCATGCGCGAGCGCGCGCCCATCGACTTCACGCTGATCGCCGTCAACCTCGACCAGAAGCAGCCCGGTTTTCCCGAGCATGTGCTGCCGGACTATCTGAAAAGCCGCGGCGTGGACTTCCACATCGAAGAGCAAGACACCTACAGCATCGTCAAGCGCCTGGTGCCCGAGGGGCAAACGATGTGCAGCCTGTGCTCGCGCCTGCGCCGCGGCATCCTGTACCGCGTGGCCGGCGAACTGGGGGCGACCAAGATCGCGCTGGGCCACCACCGCGACGACATCGTGGTGACCATGCTGATGAACATGTTCTTTGGCGGCCGCTTGAAGGGCATGCCGGCCAAGCTGGCCAGTGACGACGGGCGCCACATTGTCATCCGCCCGCTGGCCTACATTGCCGAGACCGACCTGGCGCGCTGGGCCGCGCACCGCGCCTTCCCCATCATCCCTTGCACGCTGTGCGGCAGCCAGAACGACCTGCAGCGCGTGCAGGTCAAGCGCATGATCCTGGAGTGGGAGCGCCAGTACCCCGGGCGCATCGACAACATGCTGCGTGCCATGGGGCATGTCACCAAATCACACCTGATGGACAGGAATCTGTACCCCTTCACTACGCTCCAAGCCACGGGCGTGGCCGATGCGGGCGGTGACCATGCTTTTGACGACGAGCCCTGCGCCCCGCCGGCGGCCAGCGTGCAGTGGCATGTGGCGGCGCCCACCGACCAGGAGAACTGAATGAAGCACCTCACGAGAACCACCGCGGTACTGCTGTGTGCAGCCCTGCTGGGCGGCTGTGCTGCCTTGCGCAGCGTGAGCAGCGATGTTTCCAGCTTCGGCGAATGGCCGGCCGAGCGCCGAGCCGGCAGCTACGCCTTCGAGCGCCTGCCCTCGCAAGCCGCGCGCGCGGCCGAGGCTGCTGCGCTGGAGGCCGCGGCCATGCCGGCGCTGGCCAAGGCGGGCTTCACGCCCGTCGCCGCAGGCGCTGCGCCAGACGTGCTGGTGCAGTTGGGTGCACGCAGCCAGCGCAGCGACAACGGACCTTGGAACGACCCCTTGTGGTGGCGCGGCGGATTTGGTTTCTGGCGCCACGGCCCCTGGTTGTCGCCACGCTGGAGCCTGTCCACACGTGCCGACTTCGAGCGTTTCGACCGCGAAGTGGCCGTGCTGCTGCGCGACCGCGCCAGCGGCAAGCCACTGTTCGAGGCGCGGGCCGTCAACGAGGGCAATCTCGATGTGGCCGATGCCACCACGCTGACAGCGATGTTCAGCGCCGCGCTGATGGACTTCCCGCGCCTGGGCATCAACCCGCGGCGCGTGACGGTGGCGCCAGCGCCTTGAAAAGGGGACGCTACCCAATACGGTTCGTTCAAGAAATCCCAGGAAACTTTTGCCCTTTTGACAGTGGCCTGGGCGTCAACAGTATCGGAGTGAAGTCAGCTTCGCTTCCGGGCAGTCTGGTTGGATCATGGCCGGGGAACTGCGAGCGGTGTGCCTTGACCATGCGTGGGT
>JANOLY010000440.1:0-1641 GCA_031420055.1 Burkholderiales bacterium
CTGGCCACCGGTGCGAGCACGCTTTCGGATGTCGACCGCGCCGTGCGCGCCGCGCTCGCGGTCAACCGCCAGCTCGTGCTGATGCAGTGCAATACCAACTACACGGGCTCGCTCGAGAACTTCCGCCACATCAACCTGAACGTGTTGAAGACCTATGCCTTGCGTTACCCCGGTGTGCTGCTGGGCCTGAGCGACCATTCGCCGGGCCACGCCACCGTGCTGGGCGCCATTGCGCTGGGCGCACGAGCGATTGAAAAACATTTCACCGACGACAACGCCCGCGAAGGCCCCGACCATGGCTTTGCGATGAGCCCGCGCAGCTGGCGCGAGATGGTGCAGCGCAGCCGCGAACTCGAGGCCGCGCTGGGCGACGGCGCCAAGCGCGTGGAAGCCAACGAATCACAAACGGCGGTGCTGCAGCAGCGCTGCCTGCGCGCCACGCGCGACCTGCCCGCTGGCCACGTGCTGGTGGCCAGTGATCTCGAAGCCCTGAGGCCCGCACCCGACGGTGCGGCGCGGCCCTATGAACTGCCGCAGCTGCTGGGGCGTCGACTGGTCAGCGCACTGCAGGCAGGCGATGCGCTGCGCGGCAGCGCGCTGGCCGTGCGCTCGCCGCTGGACGCGGCGCTGTGGCCATGATCACCGGCCGCCTGACGGCGCTGCGCGCGATCGAAGAACGCGACCTGGCGCAGCTGCTGGCCTGGCGCAACCGGCCCGAACTGCGACGCTACTTTCGTGAATACCGTGAGCTGAACAGCACGCAGCAGCGTGCCTGGTTCGATGCCAAGGTGAACGGCGACGCCGCCACGCGCATGTTCGCCATCGAAGAGGGCTCGACCGGTCGGCTGCTGGGCGCCTGCGGCTTGTGTTGCATCGACTGGGTCAACCGCACGGCAGACCTCTCCATCTACATCGGCGCCGACGAGATCTACATTGACCAGCAGTGGGCGCCCGATGCGGCCATCACGCTGCTGCGCTACGGCTTCGACGAACTCGGCCTGAACCGCTTGTGGAGCGAGATCTACGCCTTCGATGTGCCGAAGACGGCGTTCTTCGAGCACCTGGGTTTCCAGCTCGACGGCCGGCACCGCCAGACCCATTGGGCCGAAGGTGCCTGGCACGACTCGCTGTACTTCAGCCTGCTGGCCACCGACGCCCGGCCGGTGCATCCGGAGTGAACACAACATGAACATCGCCGTCATCCCCGCACGCGGGGGCAGCAAGCGCATTCCGCGCAAGAACATCCTGCCTTTCGGTGGCCAACCCATGATTGCCTACGCCATCGCGGCGGCGCGTGAGTCGGGCCTGTTCGAGCACGTGGTGGTCAGCACCGACGACGACGAGATCGCCAGCGTGGCGTTGCAGCATGGCGCCAGCGTGCCCTTCCGCCGCCCGCCGGAGCTGGCCGACGACCAGACCGTCACCGTACCCGTGATCGCGCACGCGGCGCAGTGGTTCGTCGATCGCGGTCAGGCGCCGGCGGCGGTGTGCTGCATCTACCCCTGCGTGCCGCTGCTGCGCGCGCAAGACCTGCGAGGTGCGCACGAGCTGTTCGTGCAGCGCCGGGCGGCCTACGTCTACCCGGTGGTGGCTTTTCACAGCTCGCCGTGGCGCGGCATGACGATGCCGGCGGCCGATGCA
>JANOLY010000441.1:0-14542 GCA_031420055.1 Burkholderiales bacterium
ATTTTTAGCGCTGCCGCTGTCCGAACGCAAACCCTGGACGGCGCACGCCGTCGCAGCGAAGTCATGTGCGCCATCAACCACGCCACCGGCCGCACGATGAAAGTCGTCGCCGCAGTGGCGGGCTGTCGGTCGGTACCGGCGTGGAAGCAAGACTAAATATTAAAGACCTGACCCCACCGCGTTGGACCCCACCGCGTTGGGGCCTGTACGAAAGAGGCCCGCCGAAGCGGGCCTCAAACCTGACTTGTCACGCGATCAGGGGTTGCGGAAGTCGTCGTGGCAGGCCTTGCAAGCGCCCGCTGCCGGACCGAACGCGGACTTCAGGCCGGCCTCGGTCTTGGCTGCGGCGGCCAGCTTGACGACTTCGTCCTGCATCTTCTTCGCCGCCGCGTCGAACTTGGCCCGCTCGGTCCAGACGTTGCCCTTGGGCGCGCCCTTCTCGGTGCCCGAAGTGCCGTCGACGAAGCCGGCGTAGGGCAGCTTGGACATGTCGACCACGACATCGGCGTTGGCTGACGCTGCCGCCGCGTCGTAGGGCGCGCGGCCGTTGGCCATGGCGCCCAGGCGGCCGAAGTGCGCCGCCATCACCGTGAAGGCGGCCTTGCGGTACTTGACGGCATCTTCGGGTTTCTGGAACTGCGCGGCTGCAGGCAGGGCGCTGGCCAGACCGACGAGCGCGGCGACTGAGAGAAGCAGAAATCGTTGCATGGGCAGGAACTCCGATCGGGGGTGGGGGGGCGGACTGCCGCGCCACGGAGGCCCGAGCAGGCTGCCAGTGTACGAACTGCGCTGCGAGCGTGCCAGTCGGCGTGCGATGCGGCATTGCAGCATTCGGCACGGGCTCGATCTCGCGTTATGGTTCATGCCGTCACGCGCTGCTGTCACCCCATGTCACCCCCCCTGTCCGAGCCCGCCCCCGCACCTGCCCGCGTCCGTGTGCGCGTCTGGGATTTGCCGACCCGCTTGTTCCACTGGCTGCTGGCTGCGGCGGTGGTCGGCTCGGTGGCCAGTGCCAAGATCGGTGGTGCGGCCATGGTCTGGCACTTCCGCTTTGGTTATCTCGTGCTCACGCTGGTTTGCTTCCGGCTCCTGTGGGGCGTGCTGGGCGGGCGCTGGTCGCGCTTTGCCAGCTTCATCTACGCGCCGGCCACGGTGCTGCGCTACCTGCGCGGCCGCGCGGCGCCGGAGGAGCACCTGGACGTGGGCAACAGCCCCACCGGCGCGGCCTCGGTGTTTGCGCTGCTGGGCATCCTGGCCGTGCAGCTGGGCACCGGCCTGGTGGCCGATGACGAGATTGCCAACCAAGGCCCCTTGAACCGCTTTGTCAGCAGCGAGAACGTCTTGCTGGCAACGTCCTGGCACAAGACCTGGGGCCAGTGGTTGCTGCTGGGCCTGGTGGCGCTGCACATCGCGGCGATTGCTTTTTACTTCTTCAAGAAGCGCATCAACCTGGTGACGCCCATGCTGCGCGGCGACAAACTGCTGCCGCCCGCCACCCCGGCCAGCGCCGACGGCGCAGTACAGCGGGCCTGCGCGTTGGTGCTGGTGGCGCTGTGTGCGGGCCTGGCTTGGTGGATCGCGCGGCAGGCGGGCTGAGCGTGTCGCACGCGCCGACCATCGAGGTGCTGCCGGTCGAGTCAGAGGAGCCGCTCGACGCCGCGCGCGCGCTGATCCGCGAGTACGCCGACTCGCTGGGTGTAGACCTGTGCTTCCAGCATGTCGAGCAGGAACTGGCCGGCCTGCCCGGTGAATACGCCGCACCGGCCGGCGCCTTGCTGGTGGTGTGGGTGGACGGCCAGCCCGCGGGCTGTGGCGCCATCCGCGCGCTGCCCGACGTGGACTACCCCAATGCCTGCGAGATGAAGCGCTTGTTCGTGCGCCGCGCCTTTCGCCGCTTCGGCCTGGGCCGCATGCTGGCGCAGGCACTGATCGAACAAGCCCAGCAGGCCGGCTACTCCACCTTGCTGCTGGACACGCTGGACGACATGGAGGCCGCGCGCGGCCTGTACGCCGAGCTGGGTTTCGAGGAGATCGCGCCCTACTACTTCAACCCGTTGGCCGGTGCGCATTACCTGAAGGTCGACCTGGGCGCCCCGGTGACCCGCGGGTAAGTCCGTGCGCTCGGCCCGGGCCGGTGGCGGCCTGCCCTTGGTGCATCATCGGGACGGGCTCGACCCGCCTGCAGCAATGGACACCCCGACCACGATGAGCAATCCCTCCCTTGAATTGCGCGCGGGCGATCTGCGCCTGGCCCTGCGGCCCGACCTGGGTGGCGCCATCGCCGGCCTGTGGCTGGGTGACCTGGCCGTGATGCGCAGCACCGAACCGGCCGAGCTGAAGGCTTCGCGCGCCTCGGCTTGCTACCCGCTGGCGCCATATTCCAACCGGCTGGGCTACCGGCGCTTTCGCTGGCTGGGGCAGGACCACACCACGCAGCCCAACTTCGACGACAACCCGCACTCGGTGCACGGCGTGGCCTGGCGGCGGCCGTGGGCAGTGGTGTCGTCCAGCGCCAGCCAGGCCGAGTTGCGCTACGTGCACACGCCCGATCACCACTGGCCGTTTTCCTTCGATCTGCGCCAGCGCTTTGTGCTGAAGCCCGACGCGCTGGAGCTGCACCTGGCCTTCACCAACGCCGCCGCGCACACCCAGCCGGTGGGCCTGGGCTGGCACCCCTACTTTCCCAAGCGCCCGCACAGCCGGCTGCACGCCGAGCTGACCGACCGCTGGGAGAACGACGCCAGCGGCCTGCCCACTCGGCGCGTGCCGCAGCCGGGCATTGATGGCGACGTGGCGCACCTGGGCTTTGACAACTGCTTCGAGGGCTGGCGCGGCGCGGCGCGGCTGCGCGACGACAAGCTGTCGATGCGGCTGACTTCATCGCTGCCCTACCTGGTGGTCTACACGCCGGCACACAGCCCGTACTACTGCGTCGAGCCGGTCAGCCATGTCAGCAACGCCATCCACATGGCCGACCCGGCCGCGCATGGCCTGCGCACGCTGGCGGCCGGCGCCACCCTCGACGCCTGGATGAAGCTGGAGGTCAGCGCGGCGTGACGGGCGCGCCCGCCATCACGGCCCTGCCGGCGCCGGCGGCGTTGCTGGGCGAGTCGCCCGTGTGGCACGCGGGGCAGGGCGCGCTGTGGTGGGTGGACATCCCCGGCCGCGCACTGCACCGGCATGTGCCGGCCAGCGGCCAGCACACCCAGTGGGCGCTGGACAGCGAACCCGGTTGCATCGCCCCGCTGCCCGATGGCCGTTGGCTGCTGGCCCAGCGTGACGGCCTGTGGCGCTTCGACCCCACCACCGGCCAGCGCCAGCCCTTGGCCGCGCCGCCCTACGACACCGCGCACGAACGCTTCAACGACGGCCGCGCCGACCTGCAGGGCCGGCTTTGGGTGGGCACCATCTACGAGCCGCGCGACGCGCCACGCGCCGCGCTGTACCGCTGGTCGCACGGCCAGTTGCAGCGCATGGCGGGCGACATCACCGTCAGCAACGGTCTGGCGTTCAGCCCCGATGGCGGCACGATGTACTGGAGCGACACCGCCGCGCACCGCATCTACGCCTTCGACTTCGACGGTGAACAGGGCAACGCGACGGGCCAGCGTGTGTTCGCCCAGTTTGCGCCGCGTGCGCCTGGCCAGGACCTGGCCGACTACGGCGGCCGGCCCGACGGCGCCGCGGTCGATGTCGAGGGCGCCTACTGGGTGGCGATGTTCGAAGGCCAGCGCCTGCTGCGTCTTGGCGTTGACGGACAAGTTATGCAAGAGGTGAAGCTGCCGGTGCGCTGCCCCACCATGCCTTGCTTTGGTGGGCCGGACCTGAAGACACTGTTCATCACCACGGCGCGCGCCAACCGGCCCGCGGCCGAACTGGCCGAGCAACCGCTGGCCGGGCGCGTGCTGTGCCTGCGCGTGGACGTGCCGGGACTGCCGGTGAACTTCGCGCAACCGTGAAACCGGCGCGCGGCCCGCGCCACTGCTGATGAGCACTCCGCTGGCCCGCGCCGACCTGCTGCAACGCTTGCAGCAGCGCGAACCCTGGGACCTCGTCGTCATCGGCGGCGGCGCCACCGGCCTGGGTGTGGCGCTGGACGCGGCGGTGCGCGGCTTGCGCGTGGCGCTGGTCGAGTCCGGCGACTTCGCCCAAGGCACCTCGTCACGCGCCACCAAGTTGGCGCATGGCGGCGTGCGCTACCTGGCGCAGGGCGACATCGGCCTGGTGCGCGAGGCGCTGCACGAGCGCGGCGCGCTGCTGGCCAACGCGCCGCATGTGGCGCAGCGCCTGCCCTTCGTGATGCCCGGCTACCACTGGTGGGAACGCGCCTTTTACGGCGCCGGGCTGAAGGCCTACGACGCCTTGGCTGGCCGCCAGGGCCTGGGCGGCACCGAGTGGCTGAGCACGCAGCGCACGCAAGAGCTGCTGCCCGGCGTGCAGCCCAAAGGCCTGTGGGGCGGCGTGCGCTACTGGGACGGCCAGTTCGACGACGCCCGCCTGGCCCTGCTGCTGGCGCGCACGGCCGCCGAGCGCGGCGCGCTGGTCGTCAACCACTGCGCCGCGACGGGGCTGATGCTCGACGACGCCGGCCACATCGCCGGCGTGCACGTGCGCTGCGCTGAATCGGGCCAGCAGGCCACGCTGCACACGCGCTGCGTGGTCAACGCCACCGGCGTGTGGGTGGACGCCATCCGCAACATGGACCAGGCCGCAGGTGCCCCGGCCCGGCCGCCCCTGGTCGCGCCCAGCCAGGGCGTGCACCTCGTCGTCGACCGCGCCTTCTTGCCCGGCAGCCACGCCCTGCTGGTGCCCAAGACGGCAGACGGCCGGGTGCTGTTCGCCGTGCCCTGGCTGGGCAAGACGATTTTGGGCACGACAGACACCCCGCGCCCCGACCTGGCGCGCGAGCCCCAGCCCTTTGCCGACGAGGTGGCCTTCATCCTGGGCGAAAGTGCGCGCTACCTGGCCCGTGCGCCCCAACGCGGCGACGTGCGATCCGTGTGGGTCGGCTTGCGCCCTTTGGTGCGGCCGCAAACCGACGACAGCGCCGGCGTGGCCACCCAACAAATCTCACGCGAGCACACGGTGCTGGTGGCGCGATCGGGCCTGGTCACGGTGACCGGCGGCAAGTGGACCACCTACCGCGCCATGGCCGAAGACGTGCTCGACCGCGCCATGGCCAGTGGCCTGCTGCAACGCCGGCCCGGCGGCGTCACCGCCCGGCTGCCCCTGCTGGGTGCCGCGCCCGGCCGCCCGCTGAGCGAGCCGCCCGGTGAACACCTGTACGGCAGCGAGGCCGCCCTGCTGCGCAGCCTGCCCGGCGCCGAGCACTGGCTGTGGCGCGACGCCGAATCCGGCAAACCGGCCTTGAGCGAAGCCATGGTGCGCTTTGCCGCACGCTTTGAGATGGCGCGCGAGGTCGAAGACATGCTGGCCCGGCGCTGCCGACTGCTGTTCCTGGACGCCGCCGAGGCCGCACGCCAGGCCGACGCGGTGGCGCAAATCCTGTCCGAAGAGCTGGGGCGCGATGTCAGCACCGAGCGCTTCAAGCAACTGGCCGCGCAGTACCAGCGCTTGCCGTGAACGTGGCGCCTTGGCGCTTGCATGGGCAACACCCCTCCCAGCCGTCAAAGCCCTGGTGCGGATTTGCCACCAAGTGCACAAGTGGTGCGGCCAGCTTCAAGTCTTGTGTCGCGGCTGGAAGCGATCCTGAACGACTGGAACATCGGCAGAGGCTTCTGGAGCGCCGCGGCTGGCGCAGGTTCGGCCCAGGCCCTGGCTAAATCGGCAGGTGCTGCGCAGACCGCCTTCACGGGCTGGTTCTTGCCGACCGGCAACGGTTCTGCCGGTGCCGGGGCGCTGAATCAGTACCTGTCCATTTGGAGCGACGTGGGCAACTCGTTGGTAGGTTTGCAGGCTCAATTTGATGGCGTGCGGCCCAACGCCTTCTGGTCCGGTACGGCGTACGCGCCGAATCCTGGCGGCGCGTGGAACTTCAACACCAACAAAGGCAACCAGAACAACGACGACAGGAACAATGCGTTGTATGCCGTGGCTGTGCGCCCCGGAGAGTCAGTCCCATTCGGCCCGGCATGGCTACACTGCTTGGCATGCACCCGCTGATCGAGACCCACCGAACTGAACTGCTCGCCTTGGCACGCAGGCGCGGCGTCACGGCTGTTCGGGTGTTTGGTTCCATGAGCCGTGTTGACGGCAACGAAAGCGCTGACAACAGCGACGTTGATTTGCTGGTGACCCTGACCCCAGGCACCAGCGCCCTCGCCCTAGGAGGCCTGTTGCTGGATGCGCAGGAGTTGCTTGGCCGCCGTGTGGATGTCGTCACCGAAGCGAGCTTGCACCCTGCGCTGCGTGATCGCGTAATGGCAGAAGCCTTGCCGCTGTGAAACCCGGCGCCGAAGCGGACCGGGTGCTGTTGGCGCACATGCGCGACTGCCTGGACCGGATCGGCGAGTACACCCACTTCGAGCGCAGCGGCTTCGATGCGTCGCGACTTGTGCAGGACGCGGTGATCCGCAACCTGCAGACCTTGGCTGAATCTAGCCAGCGCTTGTCGAGCGAGATCAAGGCCACGGAGCCGCAGATTCCTTGGCGAGAACTCTCGGGGTTTCGCAACGTGATCGTGCATGGCTACCTGGGCATTGACCTTGGAGCGGTCTGGCTGGTAGTCGAGCAGGACTTGCCAGCGCTGACCAAGGCGGTGAACCGCATGATTGCTTGCCTCGGCTCCAAGACCTGAATCGAATGTCAGCTTGGCCGCAAAACGACCGTCGGCCTATGGCCGTTCAGCGACAAAGGGCACGTGCCTCGGTGCGTGGCGTTTCCCGTTGGCTCGCACTGACCTGCTTCAGTGCCGGTAGTCCGCTTCCCGGTCCGTGCCCGACCAAGACCTCAGGCATGTCGGAGCCGCGCCAGCGTTCTCGGGCCCCAGACCGCAGCTGCGACCACGGCAGCGACGGGCATCACCGGGCCGGCCCGCCCCAGCTTGGCGCCCCAGGTCTTCTGCGGCATGGCGATTTCCTTGGCGTCATCGCGATCCTGATCATGGCGGCCCTGGCGCACCGGTGAAGTACCGCTGCCCGCTCTGCAACACCTGCCGCCCGCGCCCGACACCATGAAGCCCACGCGCGTGTGGGTCGACACCGATGCCGCGTGTGGCACCGGCCAGCGCCGTGACCCCGACGACTGCCTCGCGCTGCTCTCGCTGGCGGGCGCGGCGGACATCGACATCGCCGGCATTTCGACGGTCTTTGGCAACGCGCCGGTTTCCGAGGCAGACCAGGTGATGCGCGCGCTGGTACAGGCGCTTGCCGGCGACGCAGGCCCAGACTCGGCCGCTTCGACAGCCCGGTCCGTGTTCAAGGGTTGCGGTGCCGCTGCATCAAAGTGCCTCGAAGCCGGCGGCAGCCTCGACGCCCAGGCGGTCTCGGTCGTCCTGGCCTCTGGCGTCCCCGTGGTCCTCATTCCGTACCGTACAGCGCGGCGCGGCAGGTCATGATGACCGGCAGCGACCTCGAATCACCGAGATGTTCCCGTAGAAGGTGTTGGCAGTGCAGCCGCACGACTCGACCGCTGCCGGCGGCCCTGCCCGAGTGCCCTTCTCGCCCGGCGCATCCATCGCAACTCGGCAGCAGCAGCCAGGGCTCAAAGCGCCCGGCGAGAAGACGGCGTGCGGCCGACAAACGCTGGGTCGTCAGCGCCTTACGCGCCCGATGAGTACTTCACCGAGCAGCCGTAGGGCCGGGTGGTGGCCGTGCTGACGGGCTTGCCGGCCAGCGATTCGGCCAGGGCCATCTTGACGTGGTTGGTGGCGCCGGGGATGTCGGCGGCGTTGCTGGTGGGCTTGCTGTCGATGGCGCCGGCGTACACCAGCGTGCCGGTGGGGTTGATGATGTACATGTGCGGCGTGGTGCGCGCGCCGTAGGCACGGCCGACCTTGCCGTCGGCGTCCATCAGCGTGGCCGTGGCAGCGGCCTTGTGGCCTTGCATCCACTGCGCCAGGGCCGCTGGCGGCTTGAAGTCGCCGGCTTCGGTGGCGGTGGAGTTGATGGCCAGCCAGACCACGCCCTTGGCCGCGGCCTCTTTCTGCGTGCCTTGCATGTTGGCGCTGTTGGAGTGCTTGACAACAAACGGGCAACCGGGGTTGACCCATTCCAGCACCACGTGCTTGCCCTTGAAGTCGGCCAGCGAGACGGTCTTGCCCGCCGTGTCCACGGCCGTGAAGGTGGGCGCGGGCTGCCCCACGGTGGCCGCGGCAAAGGCGCTGGCGGCGGCCAGCGCGAGGGTGGCGGCGATGAGGACTTGTTTCATGGCTTCGGGCTCCTGGGGCGGGGGTGTTGCGGATCAGACGGGGGGTGCCGCCAGAGCGGCGCGGATTTCGCTTGCGCTGAGAATTTCGCTCAAAACACGTGGCCCTGCTGAGCCGGGGGCATACAAGGCGTACACCGGCACGCCGCTGCGCCCCAGGCGGGACAGCTCGGCGGCGATGGTGGCGTCGCGGCGCGTCCAGTCAGCGCGCAGCAGCAGCACACCGCGGGCGTCGAATTCGGCCAGCACGTCGCTGTCGTTCAGCGTGCGCTTGTTGATCTGGCAGGTCACACACCAGGCCGCCGTGAAGTCCACGAACACCGTGCGGCCCTCGGCGTGGGCCTGCGCCACCCGCTGCGGGCTCCAGGGCTGCCAGCGCTCGCCCACGGCCGCCGCAGCGGCCGGCGCGGCTTCTTGGCGCAGCAGCGGCACAGCCCAGAACAGCGCCAGGGCCAGCAGCGCCGCGCCCGCCACACCAAAGCCACCACGCCCGCGCGGGCCCAGCGTGGGCGAGCCCAGGGCCCAGGCGGCAAAGGCCAGCGCCAGCAGCAGGCCCAGCAGTGCGGCTGCACCGTCGATGCCGGCCTGCTGGCCCAGCACCCACACCAGCCAGACCACGGTGGCAAACATCGGGAAGGCCATCAGCGTCTTGAAGTGCAGCATCCACAACCCCGGCCGCGGCAGGGCGCGCGCCAGCGGCGGCCAGGCGGTGGCGGCCAGATAAGGCAGCGCCATGCCCAGGCCCAGGGCCGCAAAGACCAGCAACGCCTGCCCCGTCGGCAAGGTCACGGCCAGCCCCAGCGACGCACCCATGAACGGCGCCGTGCAGGGTGACGCGACGGCCACCGCCAGCACGCCGGTCAGCAGTGAATCGACAACCGGGTGACGCGCCCGAGCGGCCATCCACGAGCCTGGCAACACCGAGCCGAGTTCGAACACGCCCGCGAGATTCAGCCCGATCAGGGTGAACAGCCCGGCCAGCACCGCCACCACCGCGGGCGACTGCAACTGAAAGCCCCAGCCCAGTTGTTCGCCGCCTGCACGCAGCGCCAGCAGCAGCCCGGCCAGCGCCAGGAAGGACAGCACCACGCCCAGCGTGTAGGCCACACCACCCACCAGCAGCGCGCGGCGGTCGGCGCCCTGGCCGGCCACGGCCACCATCTTGAGCGACAGCACCGGGAAGACGCAGGGCATCAGGTTCAGCAGCGCGCCGCCAGCCAGGGCCAGCAGCAAGGCCCAGGCCAGGCTGAAGGGCGCGGCCGCGAGCGGCGGGCCCTCTACCGTTGCAGCACCCAATGACGGCAAGGGCGCCGGTGTGGCCCGCGCCGGCCAGTTGCCCGTGACGGCCATGTTGACGACGACACTGCCCTGGTCCTGCGGCAAGCGCAGCACCACCGGCAGGGTGGTCGGGCTCGCGCTGCGCTGCACGTCCAGCGGCACGGTGGCCTGCCATTGGCCGCCCTGCCAGCGCGCTTGCAGGACGGCGGCGTTGTTGATGACACCGGCAGTCTCAGGGAAGAAGCTCAGTGCCTTGCCCTGCCACTGGGCCGGCAGGCCATCGACACGGACCTGGATCGCACCGGCTTCGATCTTGGCGGTGGCACGCGCTTCGGGCAGGGGTAGCGGTGCCGCGGCGCGTGCCGCGTCGAACAGTGCGGCATGGCTGGCGATGGCGGTCTGCGCGGGCAGCTTGAGCACAAAGTCGCCGCCCTCGGGGATGCACACGTCCTTGCACACCAGCCACTCGGCACGCAGCTTCACTTCCAGCGCGTCGCCTGCAAAACCAGCCGGCAGCGTCAGCGCCACGGGCAAGAGCAGCGTGCCCTCGTAGCCGTAGTTCATGAGCGGCCCTATCGGCAGCCGCTGCGGTGCGGGCCACGCGATCTCGGCCGCGCTGACGCCCGTGGGCAGGGTCCAGGTCAGGGTGGTGGGCAGGCCGGAGTCGCCCGGGTTCTTCCAGTAGGTGTGCCAGTGCGGCTGGTGTTCTATCTTCAAACCCAACCACACCGCCTGGCCGGCAACCAGGCCTTGCGGCGCGTGGGCGACCAACTCGGCGCGCACCTGCGGCGTGGTGACCACTGCCGAGGGCGCGCCCGCCAACTGCGCCAGTGCCAACAGCGGCGCGGCGATCGACATGAACAGCGACCAGCGCAAGAGGTGCAGAAGTTTGGGCATCGTGGGCAGAGTGCAAACAGTGCGCGTAGTTCCGCGCCGGGAGGCGATCAAACCACAGAGCGAGCGCCTCATGCGCAGCCGCGGCGATTGAAGCTGTGGCTGGGTCCGCGGGTTTCCTCGTATACTTTCAAGGCTTTGCGCACCGCACACGGCAATTTCATCACATGGCGATCGAACGGCAATTACCGCAAGAGAGCTGGCGCGATGAAGACGACGCAGCGGCAGCGGCCCACCGGCCACTGACGCGCGAGCAAGCGCAAGACCTGTGTGCCAGGCTGCCGTCACTTTCACCGTGGCGTGTGGTCGCAGCCCAGGCGGCGCTGGGAGGGGTGGTGGCACTGCTTGCAGTGCTCATCACCGGGAGACAGGAGGTGGCGTGGTCGGTGCTTTACGGTGCCGCCACGGTGGTGGTGCCGGGGGCCTTGATGGCGCGCGGCATGACCAGCAAGCTCAGCAGCACGTCGCCCGGCGCCAGCGCTGTCAGCTTCATGTTGTGGCAGTTTGTGAAGATCGGTGTGTCGGTGGCCTTGCTTGTGCTGGCGCCGAAGATCCTGCAGCCCCTGAGCTGGCCAGCCTTGCTGGTGGGCATGGTGCTGTGCATGAAGGTGTACTGGCTGGCGCTGTCGTGGCGCGGCCGCTGAAAAAGAATCACGACGGGACCCGCATCACATGGCAGCCGAAGGAAACGCAGCGAACGCGCCGACAGCCGGCGAGTACATCATCCACCACCTGCAGCATCTGCAGACCGGCAAGCAAACCGCCGTGGTGGACTTCACCGTGTTCAACGCCGACTCGGTGTTCTGGGCGACGCTGCTGGGTATCCTGACCTGTTTCATCCTGTGGCAGGCCGCGCGCAAGGCCACCTCAGGTGTGCCGGGGCGCTTTCAGGCAGCCATCGAAATGCTGGTCGAGATGGTCGACAGCCAGGCCAAGGGCATCGTGCACAGCGCCGAAAGCCGCAAACTTGTAGCACCACTGGCACTGACCGTGTTCATCTGGATCTTCCTGATGAACGCCATGGACCTGCTGCCCGTCGACCTGCTGCCGGCCATCTGGCACGTTGCCGGCCCGGCCATGGGCGCACCTGACTACATGCGCGTGGTGCCCACGGCCGACCTGTCGGTGACCATGGGCTTGTCGCTCAGCGTGTTGCTGCTGTGCCTGTACTACACCATCAAGATCAAGGGCGCCGGCGGCTGGGCGCACGAGCTGATTTCTGCGCCGTTTGGTGCCAAGTGGTACCTGGCGCCGGTGAACCTGGCCATGCAGATCATCGAGTTCGTGGCCAAGACGGTCTCGCACGGCATGCGGCTGTTCGGCAACATGTATGCCGGCGAGCTGATCTTCATGCTTATCGCGCTGATGGGTGGCGCATTTGCTTTCACCGGCACCGGCATTGCGCTGGCCCTGGGCCACATCGTGGCCGGCAGCGTGTGGGCCATCTTCCACATCCTGATCATCACCCTGCAGGCCTTCGTCTTCATGATGTTGACGCTGGTCTACGTGGGTCAGGCGCACGACGCGCACTGACACCCGCTGCACGTCCTTTCCCTCAAGGTTCTTCCCGAACTTTTCCCGTTCCCACCTTTCCCCACTGTCCTTTTCGGAGCAAAAAAATGGAAGTCATCAGCTTTGTCGCCCTCGCCGCCGGCCTGATCATTGGTCTGGGCGCCCTCGGCGCTTGTATCGGCATCGGCATCATGGGCAGCAAGTACCTGGAGGCCGCTGCGCGCCAGCCGGAATTGATGGGTGAACTGCAGACCAAGATGTTCTTGCTGGCCGGCCTGATCGACGCGGCCTTCATCATCGGCACGGGTATCGCGCTGTGGTTCGCCACCGCCAACCCTTTCCTCGCCCAGATCGCCAACCTGCCGAAGTAATTTGGACCACCCCGGAGCGGCTGCGCCGCTCCCCTCAAGGGGCGACGCCGACGGCCCGGCAAAGCCGGTTCCGTGGCGTCCGCTGGGTGAGACAGCAAACTAAGCGAGGCATCAATTGAGCATCAACGCCACACTGATCATCCAGATGATCGTGTTCCTGATCCTGGTCGGGTTCACGATGAAGTACGTCTGGCCGCCGATCACCAAAGCACTGGATGAGCGCGCTGCCAAGATTGCCGACGGCCTGAGCGCCGCCGACAAGGCCAAGGCCGATCTGGCGTCGGCCAACCAGCGTGTAGAGCAGCAGCTTTCTGCGGCCCGCAACGACGCTGCCAAGCGGCTGGCCGATGCCGAGCGCCTGGCGCAGCAGATGGTTGAAGAAGCCAAGGGCCGGGCCAGCGCAGAAGGCGAAAAAATCATCGCCGCCGCGCGTGCCGAAGCCGAGCAGGAATCCGTCAAGGCCCGCGACGTGCTGCGCGAGCAGGTCGCCGGCCTGGCCGTCAAAGGCGCCGAGCAGATCCTGCGCCGCGAGGTCAATGCCGGCGTTCACGCCGAGCTGCTGGGCCGTCTGAAGGCGGAGCTTTGACATGGCGGAGCTGGCCACCATCGCCCGCCCTTATGCCGAAGCACTGTTCCAGTCGGCAGGCGCCGGGGCTGCCGGGCTGAGCGCACAACTGCAGTCGATGGCCAGCGTGGCCGCCGACACCGCATTGCGCCAGTTCGCCGACAACCCCAAGGCCGTGGCCAGCCAGGTGTTTGACCTGGTGGCCGGCGTTGCCGGGGGCAGCTTGCACCCCAAGCTGGCCAACCTGTTGCGCACCGTCATCGACAACGGCAGGCTGCAGGCCTTGCCGGAAATCGCTGCGCAGTTCCAGGCGCTGGTGAACACGGCAGGCGGCGTGTCTGACGCGTTGATTCAGAGCGCCTACCCGATCGATGCAGCCCAGTTGGCCGAGGTGTCCGTGGCGCTGGAAAAACGCTTCGGCCGCAAGCTCAACCCCACCGTGGCGGTAGTCCCCGAACTGATAGGCGGCATCCGCGTCGTCGTCGGCGACGAGGTGCTGGACACCTCCGTCAAGGCCCGTCTTGAACAGATGAAGCTCGCGCTGACCGCGTAGCTGGAAGGACAGACATGAACCTCAATCCCGCAGAAATCTCCGAACTCATCAAGAGCCGCATCGAGGGCCTGGGTGCCTCGGCCGACATCAAGAACCAGGGCACCGTGGTGTCCGTCACCGACGGCATCGTGCGCGTGCACGGCCTGTCTGAAGTGATGGCCGGCGAGATGCTCGAGTTCCCGCCCACCAAGAGCGGCCAGCCCACCTACGGCCTGGCGCTGAACCTCGAGCGCGACTCGGTCGGCTCGGTGATCCTGGGTGAGTACGAGCACATCAGCGAAGGCGACACCGTCAAGTGCACGGGCCGCATTCTTGAAGTGCCGGTGGGCCCCGAGCTCATCGGCCGCGTCGTCAACGCGCTGGGCCAGCCTATCGACGGCAAGGGCCCGATCAACGCCAAGATGACCGACGTGATCGAGAAGGTGGCACCCGGCGTGATCGCGCGCAAGAGCGTGGACCAGCCGCTGCAGACCGGCCTGAAGTCCATCGACGCCATGGTGCCGGTGGGCCGCGGCCAGCGCGAGCTGATCATCGGCGACCGCCAGACCGGCAAGACGGCGGTGGCCATCGACACCATCATCAACCAGAAGGGCCAGCACGTCACCTGCGTCTACGTCGCCATCGGCCAGAAGGCCTCGTCGATCAAGAACGTGGTGCGCGCGCTGGAACAAGCCGGTGCGATGGAGTACACCATCGTGGTGGCCGCCAGCGCGTCGGAATCGGCAGCCATGCAGTACGTGTCGGCCTACTCGGGCTGCACCATGGGCGAGTACTTCCGCGACCGCGGGCAAGACGCGCTCATCATCTATGACGACCTGTCCAAGCAGGCCGTCGCCTACCGCCAGGTGTCGTTGCTGCTGCGTCGCCCGCCGGGCCGCGAAGCCTACCCCGGCGACGTGTTTTATCTCCACAGCCGCCTGCTCGAACGCGCCGCGCGCGTCAACGCCGATTACGTCGAGGCCTTCACCAAGGGCGAGGTCAAAGGCAAGACGGGCTCGCTGACGGCGCTGCCGATCATCGAAACCCAAGCCGGCGACGTGTCGG
>JANOLY010000442.1:0-1961 GCA_031420055.1 Burkholderiales bacterium
CATCGCCACCGCGCGCAATTCGTCGCCACCGCTCAGCGGTTTGGCGCTGCGCTTGAGCGCCGCGATGACTTCGGTCACCGCCAGTTCCAGCCCCTCGACCAGCTCGACCGGGTTGGCGCCCTTGGCCAGGCAGGCCAGACCGTCCTGCACCAGCGCATCAGCCAGCACGGTGGCGGTGGTGGTGCCGTCGCCGGCGACCACGTTGGTCTGCTTCGAGACCTCGCGCAGCACCTGAGCGCCCATGTTCTCGAAGGGATCTTCGAGCTCGATTTCAGCGGCGATGCTGGCGCCGTCGCGCGAGATGATCGGCGTGCCGATCGGGCGGTCGATGATGGCGTTCATGCCGCGCGGGCCGAGTGTGCCGCGCACGGCACGCGCCATCTTGGCAACGCCGCGGCCCAGGGCCTGGCGGGCGTCGTCGTCATGCAACATGATGTTGGGCACGGTGTCTTCTCCTATGAATTTCAGTTGTTGGTGGCCGCGCCACCCTCGGGTATTAGGAGACGAATGCGATTCGCATGCCACTGCTCCATATCCCTAGTGCGCTTCCCGCGTGCTGGGGCAGCAGAGCCGAGCGTCCCACTGACTTGCGATGTGTCAGCGGGCTCTGTCTCAGTCTGGGACACGTCCCCTGCTTGATCGCCCGATCGTGATGCGCGGGCTTTCATGGGGGCGTTTCGGGCAGTGGCCAGCTTGGCAGCCGCAGTCGCGGCACCCTCGAATCAGGCCCGCTGGAAGCGGACGGACAGCAGCCGATTTGCCAGTCAGCGCCCAGAGTTTCAGGCGCCTCGCGCAGCTCCGAAGGAAGCGAATCCTTCGGAGCCTGGGCGGCGGGTCAACGAAGACCCACTCGTGGTGGTTTCTCTATCGCGTGGGAACAGCGCTGGAGCCGGACGCCACCGTCACTTTCTTGGTCAATTTTCCGCCAAGTTGCTCTGAAAGCCAGCCGAATGCAGCGCCAATGATGATCGAAGCAATCGTCGGCAAGATCGCATCGACCGGTGACAGTCCTTTCAACAGGATCAACCCGGCGATCGACGCAAAACCGTAAACCGAGGCCGGAATCGTCGCCAACACCCCCACATGCGCCGCCAACACGATGGCAGCGGCACCGATGCCCACCGCCACCGGGGCCGCCAGCGCGCCGAGCACGCCCAGCTGCCCGATCAGCAGCACTGACAGCATGCCGTCCACGGCGCCGAAGGTCATGCAGATCACGGTCTTCTTCACGCCGTCGGTCTTGCCACCGCAGTGGTAGAAGCAAGCTCAGGCGATGAAGATTTGCCAGATTTGAACGTTGAACGCCGCCAGCGGGCCGAGGGCCAGCCAGGTTGCAAGCACAGCGAGTGCGCCAATCGAAACAGCCAGGGCAATCAGCACGGACAGCTTGTCTCCTTAGTTGTTGATAGAAGAAACACGTTTCACGAAACCAGAGTTCGCTCGACCTGCTGCCGCACGATGTGGATCGGATGCGCTTGAACCGCGCTGTCGCGCACGGCCAGCAAGCCGCGGCACAGCGCCCCGTTGAACTCGGTATTGACGCCGACGCGGCGCAGGTCCCGCACGTGGCCGGACAGCGCTTCGGCTGCGATGGGGCAGCCTTGCGTGTCGACAAAGGCCAGCGCCGCGCCGCCCACCAGGGAACGCCGTTCGAGATAGCGCTCGACCAGGCGCTGGCCTTCGGCATCGAGCGTCTGGCGCTGCAGCGCCGCCACGTCGAGCGCCACCAGCGCGCCCGGCAGCTGGCCGGCGTCGGTCAGGTGCTGCAACAGCGCCAACTGGCGGCTCTGAAAGGCCTTCAGCAAAAAGGTCTGGCGCAAGCCGTCGAGACCGCCCTCGGCCGCCGCGCCGAAGGCCGCCTGGAAACCGGCGCCTTCGGTTACGCCCTGGTTGATCGCCTCGGCGTACATGTGCTCGTACAAGTGCACCTGAACCCGCGTCACCCAGGGCAGCGTCTGAAC
>JANOLY010000443.1:0-10338 GCA_031420055.1 Burkholderiales bacterium
AGCAGCGCGTTGAAGGCCTCCTTCGTAAGCATGTGCACTTCGTCGATCATGAAGACCTTGAAGCGGCCCAGTCCGGGCTTGTACGCGGCACGCTCAATGGTGTCGCGAATGTCGTCGATGCCGCGGTTGCTCGCGGCGTCCATCTCCGTGTAGTCGAGGTAGCGGTCGGCGTCGATCTCGGTGCAGGCCTGGCACACGCCGCAGGGCTCGGCCGTGATGCCGCCGCTGCCGTCGGGCCCGGTGCAGTTCAGGCTCTTGGCCAGGATGCGTGACACCGTCGTCTTGCCAATGCCGCGCGTGCCGGTGAACAGGTAAGCGTGGTGCAGCCGCTGCTGCTGCAGCGCGTTGGTCAAGGCTTGCACGACGTGTTCTTGCCCCACCATCTGCGCAAAGGTGCGCGGCCGGTACTTGCGGGCGAGGACGACGTAGGACATGCGGATCATTCTACGGGGGGCCTGCGCGAGGCCTGGGGGTGCGGCCAGGGATAATCCGTGCCCATGACGACCCCCTCCACCGCCCCGCTCAGCTACGCCCAGTCGGGCGTGCAGTACGAGCTCATCGACCCGCTGAAGGTGGCCGCGCAGCGCGCCGCCGCGGCCACCGGCGCGCACTTGGCCGCGCACGGCTTCAGCGAGGTACTGGCCTCGCGCGGCGAGTCGGCGTATGTGGTGGACGTGGGGCCGTTCTATGTGGCCAGCATCGTCGAGTGCCTGGGCACCAAGACCCTGGTGGCCGACGACATGCAGCGCCTCACCGGGCGCAGCTGGTTTGCCGGCATCGCGCAAGACACCATCGCCATGGCCGTCAACGACCTCATCACGGTGGGCGCCACGCCGCTGGTGGTACAGGCCTACTGGGCCGCCGGTGGCAGCGAGTGGTTTGCCGATGCCGAGCGCGCCCAGACCCTGGTGGCCGGCTGGAAGCAGGCCTGCGACACCTGCGGCGTGGCCTGGGGCGGCGGCGAGACACCGGCGCTGGCCGGCATCGTCGAGGCCGGGCGCATCGACCTGGCGGCGTCGTGCACCGGCCTGGTCAACCCCAAAGAGCGGCTGAGCCTGGGCGACCAGCTTGGACCGGGTGACGCCATCGTGCTGCTGGCCAGCAGCGGCATCCACGCCAACGGCCTGAGCCTGGCGCGCAAATTGGCCGAGAGGCTGCCGCAGGGCTATCTGACCGAGATCGAACCCAGCCTGGCTCATGGACAAACTTATGGCCAGGCGCTGCTGGCACCGACCACGCTGTACTCGCCCGTCACCGAAGCCTTGTGGAAGGCCGGCGTGCGCGTTCACTATGCCGCCAACATCACCGGCCATGGCTGGCGCAAGCTGCTGCGCCACCCGCGTGAACTCAGCTACCGCATCCACACCGTGCCGCCGGTGCCGCCGGTGCTGCGCTTCATTCAGGCGCAGGCCGGGCAGGACGACGCCGAGGCCTATGGCACGCTGAACATGGGCGCGGGCTTCGCGCTCTTCGTGCCCGCGGCCGAAGCCGAACGCACCGCGGCCGTGGCGCGCAGCGTGGGTGTGCAAGCCTGGGTGGCGGGAGAGGTGCAAGCCGGGCCCAAGCAGTTGCTCATCGAGCCACTGGGCCTGCGCTTCGGCGGCGACGAGCTGGCCTTGCGCTGACGAGGCAAGCCGGACGGGGGTCCCCTACAATCGCGCTCGACGGGCCTCCCCGCATGGAAGCGCGCCCAACCGGGTCAGGTGGGGAACCAAGCAGCCCTTAGCGTTGCAACCAGTGCCGGGGGTAAGGCTCGTCACCTTTCCCGCCCTGCCCTTGCGCTCGACTCAGTGCGCTGGCTGCCTGGAAATCTCGGCCACCGCGTGGTCGCGCAGCGCGCGCAGCAGCGACAGATCAGCCGGCCCCAGCACCAGCGCCCCGGCCTGGGCCATGTCGGCGTAGATCAGCCCCAGCGCTTGTCCCTGCAGCGCCATCGGCAAGAGCAAAAAGGTCGGCGCATTCACCGCCTGCCTGTACCAGGCGGGCAAGCGGCTGGCCACCGAGGCCGCCGTGGCGTCGGCGATCAGCGTGTCGGCGCCTTTGGCACACAGGGCCGCGAACAGGTCCGCCCCCGGCGCCAGGCTGGGCTCGATTCGAAAGGCCGCGCTCATCTCGCGTGCGCCGGGGCCCACCGCCAGCCGGCCCACCAGATGGCCCGTAGCGGCCTCACGCAGGCAGCACACCACGCACCGCAGTCCCAGGGCACGGTGCAGGATTTCCAACAACCGCTGCAACATCACCTGGGGCGTGGCATGGGTTTGGCGCAAGGCGTCCAGACCGCGCTGCAGCAGGGCATTGGCAGGGCGCGCCGCGGCCAGTCCGGCGGGTGCTGCGGCCGGCGGTTTCGGTGCCGACACGCCGGGTGCTGCCACCAGCAGGCGGCGCGACGCCGCGCCCGCCGGACTGTGCAGCCCCAGCACCTGGGCGGTCTGCGCCAGGCGCAGCCTCGCCGCCTGCGTCGCCACCAGGATGTCGGCCTTGTCCATGTCCAGCACCGAGCTGTGCAGCTCGGCGGTCACACCCAGCACGCGCAGTTGTTCTGGGCCGTCAGTGTCCAGCAGCGCATCGGTCAGCGCATACGCGGCGCGGCCCGTCCAACGCTGCCGTTCAACACCGGTTTCCGGCGCCCGCCCGCGCACCTCGCCGACCGGGTTGCGCATGGCGCGCTGCAAGCTGTCGGGCAGGCCCCAGGCCTTGGCGATGCCCACGCCCAGATCGTCCAGACGCAGCCCCAACACGCGCTGCGCTGCGACATCGATGTCGCCGTCCACAGCTGCAGCTTTGCGGATGTGATCGGCCTCTTCGGGAAAGTAGTACTCGGTCAGCAGGCGCCCCAGGCTTTGGAACAAGGTGCCCAGGAAGGCGTCCTCGCTCTCGCGCGCCATCGGCGTGAGTTCACTGGCCAGCGTTGCGGCCATGAGCGAGCGCATGAATTGTTCCTGCAGCACAGCGGCATGCGCGCGGTCGTTCATGTGTTCGAGCAGCAGCACGCTCAACGCCATGTTGCGTATCCCCGCAAACCCCACCAGGGCCACGGCGCGCGACACGGTGCTGACCCCGCCTCCATCGGCATGGTTGAAGTGCACGGTGTTGACCATGCGCAGCAGCTTGTGGGTCAGCGCCACGTCTTTGAGGATCTCGTCGGACAAGCTGCCCAGGCTCTCGCTCTCCGAGGTGGCCATGCGCTGGATGCGCAGCACCGAGTTGCTCAGCGCCGGAAAGTCCGTCTTGTGACGCATGCGGCGCAACAAGAACTCCAGCGTGCCATGTCCAGGCGACGATTCGGCGACTGCCGCCCCTGGGTTCAGCCAGGCCGACAGGGCCGTTTGCATGGCACGTGCACCTTCGAAGCGGGCCGACGTGTCGGCGCCGGTGGCGCGCAACACGATGCTGCGAAGTCCGTCGTCGGCCTGCAGCACTGGTGGCCAGTGTGACGGATCGGTGCCCGCGTCCGCCGACCCGGGGCGCGTCACCATGGCCGGGCCACCCAACATCTGGACCAGCAGGCTTGCCGCAGCCGACACGTCCTGGGCCGGCTGCGGCGGCGCGCCAGTGGTTGTGCTTGCGGCAGCGTGCGCGAAGTCCGTCACGCGCACGTGGCCGTCGTCACCCAGCAGAACACGATCGCCCGCCAGCGCGCCGTGCACGATGCCCAGCGCATGCGCCGCGGCCAGCGCGTCCAGCACCTGCAGCAGCACGCCCACGGCCTCGCGCGGCGGCATCGGCGCGCGCTGGGCGCAGGCCTGCGTCAGCGTTGGGCCCGGTACATGTTCGAGGACCACATAGGCCTGGCCCTGGGCTTCGTCGGCCTCGAACACCGGCACGATGTGGGGGTGCATCAGCCGGCTTGCGGCGCGTACGCCCTGCAGCCAGCCCGCCATGCCCGGCGTCTGGGGTGATGCCGCGAGCAGCTTGACGACGACCTGGCGGTCCAGCCGCGGGTCGTGGGCCAGCCAAGTGGTGGCCTGGGCATCGCGCACCAACACACGCAGCAGATCGAAGCGCGCGACGCGCTGACCGGGCGTCGCGAGCGCGTTCAATGCGTCGCCCGTCCCGCCGCGGCTGCACGCAGGCCGCCGCGCACCGACACGGGACCGGTGTCCAGCGGCACCGCAGCGGAGTCAGGCGCCGTGCCCAGCGACTCCCCCAGCAACGCACCGTGCAGGTCGCGCAAGCTGAAGTGGAACTGCCGACCATAGCGGGCAACGACCTTTTGCAGCGCAGCCACTTGGCGTGGCGCGGGCAGACCCAGGGCATCGACGGCCTCGTTGGCGCAACTGGCCAGCGCGCGCACGAGCTCGTCGTCGCTGTCGACCGCCCGCACCGGGGTGCCCAGGGGCAGGCGGCGCATCATGTGCACGAGGCTGTCGTGCAGGCCCCAGGAACGCGCCACTGCCAGGCCGATGGCTTCCACATCGGCGCCCAGCACGGCGAATGACGCGATCTCTTCCGACATGCCGGGCTCTTCGGGTTCACCTTCTCGTGGCGACGGCGCCGGCTGGGTGAGCCGGGCAATCTGCTGTGCCTCGTCAGCAAAGTGGTAGCGAACGACCAAGCGGCCGAGGTTCTGCAAGGCCGTGGTCAGCACGACCACTTCCTGGTCGTAGCCGGCCGGCCGCAGCGCCAGCGCCACCCGTCCGGCCTGCTTGCAGCGGTCGATGAGTTGTGCCAGCTCGGCGGCCGCCGGCTCGTCCAGCGGCCCCGGCCAGGGGCGAATGGCCAGTGCCGCACGGCGCACGCTGTCCAGACCCAACATGGCAATGGCCCGGCGCATGGTCAGCACCGGCCCGCTGCCGGCGGCTTGCACGTTGCGCACCTGGGCCGAATTCACCAGCCGCAGCATCTCGAAGGCCAAGGCCAGGTCTTCCAGCACCACCTCGGCCAGCTCCATGGTGCGTTCACGCTCCATCAGCGCCAGCCGGGCCGCCCGCTGGCGCACACCAGGCTGGGTGGGCAGCACACCGGCCGTGCGCAGACGGTCCGCCAGCAAGGCCAGTGGGCCGCCGTCGGCGCTGCCCTCGATCTGCAGCCAGCCTTCTAGCGCGCGAAGAAAAGTGCGTGCGCTTCGGTAGCGCTGCCGCTCTTGGCGGTCGGTGGCGCGGTTGACGATGGCGCGCAGCGCGTCTGACACCGGTTGCGGCGTGGTCCAGGGCAGGCGCACGATGTCGCGACCCGTGGGCGGCATGCGGGCCATGACGCGGCCAAGATCGGGGTCCTCCAGCGACGCCATGCCGGCCAGCAGGCCGTGCAACAGCAGGCCAGCGGACAACACGTCGCGCTCGGCCGATTCGCGTTGTGTTTGCGGCAGGGCGGGTGCCAACGCGGTGGCGGCGTGCAGCTTGTCGCCCTGCACCGCCACTTCACTGGCCACCGACAGGCCGGCCACGCGCAAGCCGCCGTTGTCGGCGACGAGGATGGAGAACGGCTGCAGGTCGTTGTGGGCGACGCCGGCCTCGTGCGCGAAGGCCAGGCCGCGCATCACCTGGCTGGCCAGGGCGGCGGCCTCGGCGCCCGGCACGGCTTTGTGGGCCAGACGCTCGACCAGTGTGGCCGCGCCACCGGCGTCGTAGGTGGCATAGGGCCACCCGTCCTGCACACCCACTTCGAGCACTGGCGCGAGTTGCGGGTGGCTCAGACGTGACGACTGGCGCACCGCGTCGTTCCATCGCTGCAGGGCATCGGCATCAGCGGGTTGAACCCGCGGCAGCATCAACATCAGTTCCTGGCCGGTGCGCGAGTCGAGCACGCGCCAGGCCATCGTGCGTTCGCTCTTGCCCAGCAGACGCATCAGCTGCAGACGGCCGAACATGCGCACTGCCGTCGGTCGGGCAGGCGTCGTCGGGCTGGGGCTGGTGGCATCCATGGCCTTGTGATTGGAGCGCGGTCCTCGGCAAGCCACTGCCGAAACAGCGGGGCAATGCGTCGGCAGTTCGAGCTATCGAAGCCATAGCCGCCAGGCCGCGATGCTGGCGGGGTGTTGTGCGAAACTTCGTGCTTCCTGCTGCGGCGCCGTGTGCGGCCAAGCTCAAGGAAACCGCGGAGACCCCCATGAGCAGCGAACTGATCAAACACATCACCGACGACTCCTTCACCGCCGACGTGATCAACGCACCGGTGCCGGTGCTGGTGGATTACTGGGCCGAGTGGTGCGGGCCCTGCAAGGCCATTGCGCCCATCCTGGACGAGGTGGCTGCCACCTACGACGGCCGGCTGCAGATTGCCAAGATGAACGTCGACGAGAACCGCGAGATACCGACCAAGTTCGGCATCCGTGGCATTCCCACGCTGATGCTGTTCAAGGGCGGCGAGCTCGCGGCCACCAAGGT
This sequence comes from Burkholderiales bacterium, assembly GCA_031420055.1. Classification (GTDB taxonomy): domain Bacteria; phylum Pseudomonadota; class Gammaproteobacteria; order Burkholderiales; family Burkholderiaceae_C; genus Rubrivivax. The sequence goes on from JANOLY010000443.1 coordinate 6,327, forward strand.
CGGCGCCCTGTCCAAGGCTCAACTCGTCGCCTTTATCGACGGTCATCTATAATGCGGCTCGTCGGCGGGTGAACCACTTGCCTGCTGACTGACCCGCCGCCCCGCACCGCCCTCGCCGGCACATCCGGCTTGAATGGGCCCAGCGCAGGGGTTTGGCGCCAATCCACCAGCGTTCCGCCGCCCGGCTTGTTGTGCATCGCACACGCAGCCCTGCCGCAACCCCCCGAGGGTGACCACCCCATGCATCTGTCAGAACTGAAGGCCCAGCACGTCTCCGAGCTCATCACCATGGGCGAGGCACTGGAGATCGAGAACGTCGCCCGACTGCGCAAGCAGGAGCTGATGTTCGCCATCATGAAGAAGCGCGCCAAGGGTGGCGAGCAGGTCTTCGGCGACGGCGTGCTGGAAGTGCTTCCCGATGGCTTCGGGTTCCTGCGCTCGATCGAGGCCAGCTACATGGCCAGCACCGACGACATCTACCTCAGCCCCAGCCAGATCCGCCGCTTCAACCTGCACACCGGCGACATGGTCGAAGGCGAGGTGCGCGTGCCCAAGGACGGCGAACGCTACTTCGCCCTCGTGAAGGTCGACCGCGTCAACGGCGTGCCGCCCGAGGAGAGCAAGCACAAGATCATGTTCGAGAACCTGACGCCCTTGTTCCCCAAGGAGCAGTTCAAGCTCGAGCGCGACATCAAGACCGACGAGAACATCAGCAGCCGCATCATCGACCTCGTGGCACCTATCGGCAAGGGCCAGCGCGCGTTGCTGGTGGCCCAGCCCAAGACCGGCAAGACGGTCATGCTGCAACATCTGGCCCACGCCATCGTGGCCAACCACCCCGAGGTCCACCTGATCGTGCTGCTGGTCGACGAGCGGCCCGAAGAAGTCACCGAGATGCTGCGCACCGTGCGCGGTGAAGTCATCAGCTCCACCTTCGACGAGCCCGCAGCACGCCACGTGCAGGTGGCCGAGATGGTGATCGAGCGCGCCAAGCGCCTGGTCGAGCTGAAGAAGGATGTCGTCATCCTGCTCGACAGCATCACCCGCCTGGCCCGCGCCTACAACAACGTGCTGCCGTCATCGGGCAAGGTGCTGACCGGCGGCGTGGACGCCAACGCGCTGCAGCGGCCCAAGCGCTTCTTCGGCGCGGCGCGCAATGTGGAAGAAGGCGGCTCGCTCACGATCATCGGCACCGCGCTGATCGACACCGGCTCGAAGATGGACGAGGTCATCTACGAAGAGTTCAAGGGCACCGGCAACTGCGAGATCCACCTCGACCGCCGCATGGCCGAAAAGCGCGTCTACCCGTCGATCCTGATCAACAAGAGCGGCACCCGGCGCGAAGAACTGCTGTTGAAGCCGGAAATACTCCAGAAGAGCTGGATCCTGCGCAAGCTGCTGTACCCGATGGACGAGATCGAAGCGATGGAGTTCATCCTGGAAAAGATGAAAGCCACCAAGAACAACCACGACTTCTTCGACATGATGCGTCGCGGCGGCTGAGTGCGGAGCTGAGGGTCCGCAAGGACCCGATCGCTGCACGAAGGCCCTCGCGCGATTTCACGCGCAAGGGCTGAAACTGGCCCTGGCTATAATTCGCGGTTCCCTTGTCCCAACCCGGAAAGTGCACTGACGCCAAGGCGATCGTGTGGCTCCCATCCAGATCAGAGGTTTCCCATGAAAGACGGCATTCACCCCAGCTACCGCGAAGTCTGCTTCCAGGACCTGTCGAACGGTTTCACGTTCGTGACACGCTCTTGCGCGCCGACCCGGGACTCGATCAAGCTCGACGACGGGCGTGAACTGCCGCTGATCAAGCTCGAGACCACGAGCGAGACCCATCCGTTCTACACCGGCACCCAAAAGAGCATCGACAACCTGGGCGGCCGGGTCGAGAAGTTCCGCAACAAGTTCGCCCGCGTCGGCCTCAAGAAGACGAGCGCACCCGCGGCTGAGTGAGCCCTTGAAGCCGGCGGCACTGTCCCCGCGCTCCAGATGAAGGCAGCCTCGGCTGCCTTCATTTCGTTTGGCATCATCGCGCCGTGAACAGCCCCAAACCCGCCCTCGTCACCCAACGCGGCGCGCGCCGCCTGCCGCGGCTGGCGTTGTGGCTGTTGTGTGCGGCTTATGTGCTGCCCGGTCTGATCGGTCGCGACCCCTGGCGCAGTGCCGACGTAAGCGCCTTCGGACTCATGATGGCCATCGCCGAGGGCCGCACTTCCTGGTGGGCACCGGCGCTGGGCTTCGTCGCGGCCGACACCGCGTTGCTGCCGCACTGGCTGGGTGCCGCCTTCATCGCCGCCGGTCAGGGCTGGCTGGACCCCGCGCTGGCGGCCCGGCTGCCCTTCGCACTGCTGCTCGCGCTGACGCTGGCGCTGGTCTGGTACAGCACCTACCTCTTGGCGCTTACCGAGGCGGCGCAGCCCGTGGCCTTCGCCTTTGGCGGTGAAGCCGAGCCGGTGGCCTACGCACGCGCGATGGCCGATGGCAGCGTGCTGGCGCTGATGGCCACGCTGGGCCTGCTGCAGCTGGGCCACGAAACGACCCCCGAGCTGGCACAGCTGTTTGCCACTGCACTCTTCCTCTATGGGCTGGCCGCGGCGCCCTTTCGGGCCGCAAGCGCACGCGTCGCGGTGCTGTGTGGCCTGCCCTTGCTGGCCGGCAGCGGCGCGCCGGTGATGGCGGTGGCTGCGGGGCTGGGAGGCTGGCTGGTCTGCCATCAGTCGCGCCAGCCGCAGGTGCGGCAGTATTCAAGCTGGGTGCTGGGTGCGGCAGCCGCTGCTGCGGCGCTGGCCTGGCTGCTGGGCGCCTGGCGCTGGCGCGCCCAGGGCCTGGAGCTGTCGGGGCTGCCGGGCATTGCGCGCCAGTGGCTGTGGTTCCTCTGGCCCGTCTGGCCGCTGGCGCTGTGGACGCTGTGGCGCTGGCGCCGTCAGTTGCTGTACCGGCACTTGTCGGTGCCGCTGGTGGTGGTGGCGGTCGCGCTGGGGGCCAACCTCGCAATGGCGGGCTCAGACCGCGCACTCATGCTGGCTCTGCCGGCGCTGGCCGTGCTGGCTGCATTCGCGCTGCCCACACTGCGGCGCAGCGCCGCCGCTGCGATCGACTGGTTCTCGATGTTCTTCTTCAGCGCCTGGGCGGTGGTGATCTGGGTGCACTACGTGGCGCTGCAGACCCACTGGCTGCCGCGACCCGCAGCCAACATCGCACGCCTGGCGCCCGGGTTCGAGCCCGGGTTCTCGGTCTGGGCGTTGGCCTTCGCCAGCGCGGGCAGCGTGGCCTGGCTGGCGCTGCTGCGCTGGCGCACCGGCCGCCATCGCGACGCGGTGTGGAAGAGCATGGTGCTGCCCGCCGGCGGAGTCGCCCTGTGCTGGCTGCTGGCGATGAGCATCCTGCTGCCTCCCTTGAACTACGTGCGCAGCGCTTTGCCCCTGGTGCAGCGCTTGCTGCCGTACCTGCCGCAGGGTGCTTGTGTGGCCGCACCCCGTCTGGCGCCGGCGACGGTGGCTGCGCTTGAGGTCCACGGCGGCTGGCGCGTCGATGCCAGGCCCGAAGCCGCCAGTTCGGGCTGCGGCCACCTGCTGCGTGTCACGCGTGCGCGACCTGCCCCACCGGCGCCTGCAGGGTGGGAGCTGGTGGCCGAGGTGAGACGGCCCACCGATCGGGACGAGCTCACGCAGGTCTTCAAGCGCCGTCCTTGAACGGCACGCCACTCAAACCGCGGAGACCGTCCGGCCATCGGTGACGGCCCGGTGGCGCACGCGCAGTGCCGGGAACACCAGCTTGAAGCTCGAGCCCTTTCCAGGCTCGCTGCGCAGTTCGATCTCGCCGCCATGCCGCTGCACCACGTGTTTGACGATCGACAGGCCCAGGCCGGTGCCTCCGGTGTCGCGTGAGCGGCTGCCATCCACGCGATAGAAGCGTTCTGTCAGACGCGGCAGGTGCTCGCGGGAAATGCCAATGCCGGTATCGCTGACTTCAATTTCAGCGCTGCCGTCGCCGCGCCAGCGCCAGC
>JANOLY010000444.1:0-2769 GCA_031420055.1 Burkholderiales bacterium
TCCTTGGGCAAGCCCGCATCGTCCTGGCTTGAAGTGCAGGCCGGTTTCGCCGGCATGCTGATCAGCCTGGCGCCCACGCTGACCATGGGCCTGCTGGCCTTCGCGGCGCTGGGCCCGCAAGCGGCCGCGCTGGGCATACCGGCGGCCCTGATTTCCAGTGCCGTGGGCGGCGCGGTGTTTGCGCTGCTGGCGCGCGGGCCGATGCCTGCGGGTGGGCCGGCGGCGGCGCCGGTGCTGGTGGTGGGCACCTTGGTGGCCGGTGTTGTCGCCGAGCCGGCGTTTTCTGCCGCCGACCCCGCAGCCCTTGCGCAGCTGCTGGCCCTGGTAGCCGCGGCCGTCGTCAGCATGGGGCTGTTCCAGATTGCGCTGGGGCTGTCCGGGCTGGTGCGTTTCGCCAAGTTTGTACCGCAGCCGGTGCTGGCCGGCTTCATGAACGGTGTCGCGCTGCTGGCCTTGCTGTCGCTGCTGCCGCTGCTGTTCGGCTGGCCTATCGGCACGCTGTGGGCGGGGGGTTGGCAGTCGCTGGCGCAAATCCAGCCCGCCACGCTGGCCGTGGGTGTGCTGACCGTGGCCCTCACGGTGGGCCTGCCGCTGCTGAAGCGTCCGAAGCGAAATCTGCCGGTAACCTTGATCGGGCTGTGCGTTGGCACCGCGGCCTACGCCGTGCTGCACGGCCTGCTGCCACAGGCGGCACTGGGGCCGTTCACCGGAGCGCTGCCTGCCGCTTGGCCGCATCCCCTCACGCTGGCGCCGTTCTTTGGCGGCACGGACGGCGTGCTGCTGCAAGGCCATTTGTCCGCCGCGGTCAGCGCCGGCCTGGTGATGGCCTTGATCGGCACCCTGGAACTGGTGCTCAACAGCCTGGCGCTGGACCAGGCCTTCCATACGCGCACCGACCCGCGGCGCGAGGTGCTGGCGCTGGGCGCGGCGAACGTCGCTTCGGGGATGGTGGGCGGGCTGCCGCTGCTGCTGCTGCGCCCACGTGCACTGCACATGATGCAAGCCGGCGGTCGGTCGCGCACGGGGCTGTTCATTTGCTGTGGCTTGTTCGTGGCGCTGGGCCTGGTGGCCGCGCCGCTGCTGTCGATGCTGCCGCAGGTGGTGCTGGGCGGGATGATGGTCACGGTGTACCTGTTGTCGGCCGACCGTTGGTCGCTGCAACTCGCGGCCCAGTGGTGGCGTGGTCGGCGCGAGCCGGATGTGCAGGTCGCGCTGGGGGTGGTGGGCCTGGTCTGTACCGTGACGGTGGTGCTGGGCTTTGCGGCCGCGGTGGCAGTCGGTGCGCTGCTGTCGATGATGCTGTTCATCCGCAGCATGAACCGCTCGCTGGTGCGCAGCCACTATGCCGGTGGCGCGCTGCCTTCGCGGCGCATCTACGCCGCAGCCGACGAGGCCCGACTGCAAGCGCTGCGCAAGCGCGTCACCGTGCTGGAGCTGGAAGGCGCGCTGTTCTTCGGCAGTGCCGACCGCATTGCCGAGCTGGCCGACACGCTGGACAGCACCTGCCACACGCTGCTGCTGGACTTTCGCCGTGTGAGCCTGATCGACTCGTCGGGCGCGGTGGTGCTGTCGCAGCTGGCCCGGCGCCTGGGCGACCGCGGCACGGCGCTGCTGCTGGCCGGGGTCAGCGCCGACAACCGGCACGGCCGCATGCTGGCGCAGTTTGTTGGCGAAGGCTTTGCTGCCGAGCACGGCATGGCCGACATCGACCAGGCCATGGAACGCGCCGAGCTGCGATTGCTGGCGCAGGCCGGTTTCGAGCCGCTGCGCGAGACGGCACCTGTCGAGCAAGTCAGCCTGATGGACGGCCTGGACGCCGCCCAGCGCGCGCGCTTGGCCGTCTGCCTGCAACCCCGGCGGCTGGCCGCGGGCGAGTGCCTGTTCCGCCAAGGCGACCCGGGGGACCGGCTGTACGTCATCACCTCAGGTTCTATCGACGTGCTCAGCGCCCCGGTGCCCGGCAGCACGGCCCTGCGACAGCGCTACGTGAGCCTGTCGCCCGGCATGATGCTGGGTGAAACCGCCATGCTCGACGGCGGCGGCCGCAGCGGTGAAGCCGTGGCCGTGGGCGACACCGAAGTGCATGCGCTGGACGACCAGACGCTGGCGCGCTTGCGCGCCGAAGACCCGCTGCTGGTTGCACTGGTCTACCGCAATGTGGCGCTGCACTTGTCGCAGCGGCTGCGCGCGGCCGCGTGGGCCTGGCGCGCCAGCATGGGTTGACGCGGCCACCCGGCCCCGCCTCATCCCAGCGCGTCGTTCACGCGTTCGTGAAACTCCGCCAGGTCCACCGCGGTGTTGACCTCACGCGGCAGAGCGTCGCGCGCTGAGAACACGCCCAGGATCTTGCCGCCCTCGGCCACCACGGGCAGGTGCCTGAAGCCGCGCTCGATCATGATGAGCACGGCGTCTGCGACACGCATCTCAGGCGGCACGCAGCGCGGGTGCGGCGTCATCACCTTGTTGATCGGCGTGCGTGCCGGGTCCAGCGCCTTGGCCATGACACGGGTCATCAGGTCGCGTTCGGTGAGGATGCCCAGCAAACGGTTGGCGCTGTCGATGACGAGCACGCTGCCGCAGTTGGCGCGCGTCATGACACAGGCCGCTTCAAACACGCTGGACTCGGGCCCCAGGCTGACGAGATGGCGGTGCGGCATGGCTTGCGAGATGGTGCGTTCTGACATCGGGCGCTCCCTTGACATGGGTGCTTGGGCGGGTCGGATCAGATCAGCGCATGGAGGCGTTGATCTTGGCCAGCATGCCGGCCCC
>JANOLY010000445.1:0-16649 GCA_031420055.1 Burkholderiales bacterium
CTGTATGCAGACTGGCGCGAGGGGGCTTCGGGCCTGCACACCGGGCTGACCTTGATGATCTGTGCCGTACCGGCCTTTGCCACCGGCCTGCTCGAAGACCTGACCAAGACCGTCTCGGCTCGCTGGCGCTTGCTCGCCACCGCGGTGTCGGCGTTGCTGGCGATCTGGCTGCGGAATGCGCTGATTCAGCAGACACACATTCCCGGCCTGGACTGGATCGTGTCCAGGCCGGCGGGTGCCGTTTTCGTCACCGTGCTGGCGGTGGCTGGCATCGCCAACTCGGTGAACATCATCGACGGTTTCAACGGCCTGGCGTCGATGTGCGTGGTCATCATGCTGGCGGCCCTGGCCTACGTGGCCTTCCAGGTTGGCGACACCCTGGTGGCGACCCTGGCACTGGCAGGCATGGGTGCGGTGCTGGGCTTTTTCATCTGGAATTTCCCCGCCGGGCTGATCTTTCTGGGTGATGGCGGCGCCTATTTCCTGGGCTTTCTGGTGGCCGAGCTGTCGATTCTGTTGTTGGTGCGCAACCCGGACGTGTCGCCTATCTTTCCGCTGCTGGTGTGCATCTACCCGGTCTTCGAGACGGTGTTTTCCATTTACCGGCGGCGCTTCTTGCGCGATGTGCCACCCAGCATGCCCGACGGCATCCACCTGCATTCGCTGATTTACCGCCGCGTGATGCGCTGGGCCGTGGGCAGCCGCAGTGCCAAGGCGCTGACACGGCGCAACTCGATGACATCGCCCTACCTGTGGCTGCTGTGCATGTTGTCGGTGGTGCCGGCCATGCTGTTCTGGGACAACACGCCCATGCTGCTGGCGGCACTGTTGTTGTTCGTGGTGTCTTACGTGGTTTTGTACTGGCGCATCGTGCGTTTCAAGTCGCCACGCTGGCTGCGTTTTCGGGCCGTGCCGCCGCGTTCCTTGCCGGACGCGGATAATCAGCGCATATGACCGAACCCCTTGACGCTGGCATTGTCGCCAGCCCCGACGCCCCGGCCGTTGTGCCGCCGCTCTTCAACACCTTGCCGCTGGACCCCAAGCTGCTGCGTGCCGTGGCCGAATCGGGCTACACCGGCATGACGCCCATCCAGGCCAAGGCCATCCCCATCGTGCTGGCCGGGCGCGACGTGATGGGCGCGGCGCAAACCGGTACCGGCAAGACGGCGGCCTTCACCATCCCGCTGCTGCAAAAGATGCTGCGCCACGAAAACGCCAGCATGTCGCCGGCCCGCCACCCGGTGCGTGCGCTGGTGCTGGCGCCCACGCGCGAACTGGCCGACCAGGTGGCCAACAACGTCAAGACCTACGCCAAGCACACGATGTTGCGCTCCACGGTGGTCTTTGGCGGCATCGACATGAAGCCGCAGACACTCGTGCTCAAGGGTGGTGTCGAGGTGCTCATCGCCACGCCGGGCCGCTTGCTCGACCACATCGAGGCCAAGAACGCCATCTTGAACCACGTCGAGTACGTGGTGCTCGACGAAGCCGACCGCATGCTGGACATCGGCTTCCTGCCCGACCTGCAGCGCATCCTGTCCTACCTGCCCAAGGAACGGCAGACGCTGCTCTTTTCGGCCACGTTTTCGCCCGAGATCAGACGGCTGGCCAACAGCTACCTGCAAGACCCGGTGCTGGTCGAGGTGGCGCGGCCCAATGCCACGGCCACCAATGTCGAGCAGCGCTTTTTCAGCGTCACCGACGACGACAAGCGCCAGGTCATTCGCCAGATTCTTCGCCAGCGCGAGTTGTCGCAGGCGCTGGTGTTCGTCAACTCCAAGCTGGGTTGCGCGCGCCTGGCGCGTTCCTTCGAGCGCGACGGCCTGCGCACGCAAGCCTTGCATGGCGACAAGAGCCAGGACGAACGCCTCAAGGCGCTGGCGGCCTTCAAGGCCGGTGAGGTGGACGTGCTGGTGGCCACCGACGTGGCAGCGCGCGGCCTGGACATCGCTGATCTGCCCGCGGTCTTTAACTTCGACGTGCCCTTCAACGCCGAGGACTACGTGCACCGCATCGGCCGCACCGGCCGCGCAGGTGCCTCGGGCCTGGCCGTGACGCTGGTGACGCGCGACGACACCCGGCTGGTGGGCGACATCGAGAAGCTGATCAAGAAGAAGATCGAACTCGAGGCCATAGAGATAGAAGACGAGCGCATCCGCCGCCCGCCGCGCCGGCGCCCGGATGACGACACCAGCGAGGTGTCGTCTCGCCAGGCTGCTGAGCGTGTCATTGAGCGCGCCGCCGAGCGCACGCCCGAGCGTGCCTACGAACGGCCACAAGAACGGCCACAAGAGCGGCCACAAGAGCGGTCAACTGAGCGGCCACCAGAGCGGCCAACTGAGCGTGCGCGGCGTGCCACGCCGGCGTCCGACCCGTTTTTCGATCGGCCCTACGAGCCCACGAGCACGGAAGCGACTGCCGTCTGGGAGAAGGGCACTGCTGCACCCGCAGCCGGCACTTTGTCGCCAGCCCGCAGCCTGCTGGCGTCGAACGTTCGGCCCAAGAAAAAAGTCGCGTCGCTGTTGGGCGGCGGCTAAAGCGGGCGTTTCAGGCCAGCCAGGCAAAGACGGCTGGCGCGCGGTCGGGCATCTCGGCAGCGCGGGCCCGCCAGCCCGAGACACTGTCAGTGCGCGTCCAGCCGCCGGGCAGCGTCAACCCGCAACTGACAGACAGCCGTGTGGCCGGCGACAAGGTCGCCACCAGGGCAGCCAGCAAGGCGGCGTTGCGGTAGGGTGTTTCGATCACCAACTGCGTCTGCGAACCGCGGCGCGACAACGCTTCAAGCTCCTTGATGCGCGCAGCACGCGCCGCGGCTTCTTGCGGCAGGTATCCCACAAAAGCAAAGCTCTGGCCGTTGAGCCCACTGGCGGCCAGGGCCAGCAGCAACGCACTGGCGCCGGGCAGCGGCAGCACTGGCACGCCGGCGGCGTGTGCGGCCTGGACCAGCGCGGCACCGGGGTCGGCCACGGCGGGCAGCCCGGCTTCTGAGAGCAGGCCCAGGTCGTGCCCTGCCAAGGCCGGTGCGAGCAGGGCGTGCCACTCGGCGGCGGGCACGCTTTCGCGGCTGCCCTTGCGCGCCTTGGGCAATTCAAGGATGGCCGTGGTCTGCAACGGCTGGGCCAGCGGCACCAGCGCGTCCACCCGCTTGAGAAAGGCCCGTGCACTGCGCGCGTCTTCCACCGCCCAGTGCGCCAGCGACGCGGCACGGCAGATCACCTCGTGCGCCAGCACGGTGCCCAACGGCACGGCGTCGGCGCCCAGGTCCAGCGTGTTTGGCACCAGCACCAGGGTGCCTGGCTTCATGGCGCCAAGGGGTCGATGCCGGCCAGCCGAAGCAGCCGCGCCGTGTGGATCAAGGGCAAACCGATCAGCGCCGTGGGGTCGTCGGATTCGATGGACTCCAGCAGCGTGATGCCCAGCGTCTCGCACTTGGCGCTGCCGGCGCAGTCGTAGGGCTGGTCCAGGTGCAGGTAGCGCTCGATCTCCGGGTCCGTCAGCGCGCGGAACCGCACGCGAACCGACGCCAGGGCGGACAGCTCCAAGCCGGTGCTGACTTGCACCACGGCCACCGCCGTATGAAAGACGGCGGTGTGTCCACTGAGCTGGCGCAGTTGGCGGGCCGCGTTGGCGTGGCCGCCCGGCTTGCCCAGCGCCTGGCCGTCCAGGTCGCAGACCTGGTCCGACCCGATCACCACCGCACGGGGGTGCAAGGCCGCCACCGCGCGGGCTTTGGCCCGTGCCAGCCGCTCGGCCAGTGGCCTGGGCGCTTCGCCGGGCAAGGCGGTCTCGTCGACCTCGGGCGACGTCACCTCGAAGGGCAGGCGCAGCCGCTCGAGCAATTCACGCCGGTACCTTGAGGTCGAAGCCAGGATCAGCGGGGGCCGTGTCATGCGGCGGATTGTCCCATCGGGCCACCGCTACACTGCCCCGGTGATGCACACACTGTTCGATCTCATTGGACTTGGCGCGGCAGCGGTCGGCCCGCGCTGCACCGACGTTGCCCTATGACCGAACGCGCTGCCGACCCCCACAAGCTGGATCTGCGCCGCTTTGCGCGAGACGGCGCTGTGCTTGAAGGCACCTGGCCGCAGGACCGCCTTACGCGACTGGCTGCCAGCCTGATGCCGCCCCTGGCCGACGCGCCAGCGCCGCCGGTGCTGTGGTCGGCGCAGGGGCAGCAGCGCCAGGTCCAGGGCGGCGAGCCCGAGCTTTGGCTGCACATCCAGGGCGACACCGCCGTACGGCTGGAGTGCCAGCGTTGCCTGCAGCCAATGACAGAAACGCTGCGTGTGGACCGGCATCTGCGGTTCGTCGCCGGCGAGGACGAGGCCGCGCGGCTGGACGAAGACAGTGACGACGACGTGCTGGCCCTGGTCCCACGGCTGGATGTGTTGGAGCTGGTCGAGGACGAACTCATCCTGGCGCTGCCGCTGGTGCCGCGACACGAAGCCTGCCCGCAGCCGCTGGATGTCGCACCGACGGGTGCTTTGCCCGCGGATGAACAGTCCCGGCCCAACCCCTTTGCGGCGCTGGCCGCGTTGCGTGGCAAGCCGCCAGCGGCTTAGCGCGCGTCCGCCCCGCCAGGCAGTCGTGATGTGGGGGCGAAGTGGTATAGTCGCGGGCTTTGCGAGTGGCGCTGGCATGTCCGAGCCGTGCGACTTCCTCCAGGCCGTCTGGATGGACCCGACAGCCGCATCGCCCTCGCACCGCCTCTCAGGAGAACCTCCATGGCTGTTCAGCAGAACAAGAAGTCGCCGTCCAAGCGCGGTATGCACCGCTCGCACAATGCGGTGGCGGCACCGGGCACTGGCATCGAGCCCACCACGGGCGAGGTGCACATGCGTCACCACATCAGCCCGACGGGTTTTTACCGCGGGCGCAAGGTCCTCAAGACCAAAGCCGACGCTTGATCGTGAGGGGCCGCCGCGGCATGCACGCCATGCCGCAAGCCCTGCCCATGTTCTTCGCGTGACTGCGGCGCCTGCCTGAAGGCACGTCGCGTGCTCATCACACCGCTTGTGTCAGCACACCCCGTACACCCGCCACTGCAAACCGTGCGCATTGCGGTTGACTGCATGGGCGGCGACCACGGTGCGGCCGTCACGCTGCCGGCTTGCCGCGCCTTCCTGGCGGGCCACCCGCAAGCAGAACTGATCCTCGTCGGCACCAACGACGCATTGAGCCAAGCCCGGGCTTGGCCGCGCTGCCAGGTGGTGATTGCCACCGAAGTCGTCACCATGGACGACGCCGTCGAGGTGGCCTTGCGGCGCAAGCGCGACTCCTCCATGCGCGTGGCGCTGGCCCAGCTGAAGGCCGAGGGCGGCGCCGAGCCGGCCGCGCATGTCTGCGTGTCCGCCGGCAACACCGGCGCGCTGATGGCCGTGGCGCGCTACCTGCTGAAGACGCTGGAGGGCATCGACCGCCCGGCGATTGCCACGGTGATGCCCCACCGCCGCGACGGCTACACCACCGTGCTGGACCTGGGTGCCAACGTGGACTGCACGCCCGAACACCTGCTGCAGTTTGCGGTGATGGGCAGCGCTTTGGTGTCGGCCGTTGACGGCAAGGACGAGCCCACCGTGGGCCTGCTCAACATCGGCGAAGAAGTCATTAAGGGCAGCGAGACCATCAAGCGTGCTGGCGAACTGCTGCGTGCGGCGGGCGAGGCCGGGCAGATCAACTTCCACGGCAACGTGGAAGGCAACGACATCTTCAAGGGCACGGTCGACGTGGTGGTGTGCGACGGCTTCGTCGGCAACGTGCTGCTCAAGACCAGTGAAGGCCTGGCGTCGATGATGGGCGAGTTCATTCGCCAGGAATTCACCCGCGGCCCGCTGAGCAAGCTGGCGGCGCTGGCGGCTGGGCCGGTGCTCAAGCGCTTCAAGGCCCGGGTTGACCCGCGCCGCTACAACGGTGCGGCCTTGCTGGGGCTTCGCGGTCTGGTCTTCAAGAGCCATGGCGGCGCAGACGCCTACGCCTTCGAACAGGCGCTGGCCCGCGCTTATGATGCGGCCCGAAACCGTCTGGTCGACCGCCTGCTCGACCGCGTGCACGACCGCATCGCCCCCGCACCGGGAGCCGCTGCCGGCGCCGAGACGGCCTCGCATCAAGCTGCATGACACCTGCCCCGGCTCCCCGCTATTCACGCATCACCGGCACCGGCAGCCACTTGCCACCCCGGCGGCTGAGCAATGCCGACATGGTAGGCATGCTGGCCCAGCGCGGCGTGGAAACCACTGACGATTGGATCGTCGAGCGCACCGGCATTCGCGCGCGCCACTTCGCAGCCGATGACGTCAACTGCAGCGACCTGGCCCTGCTGGCCGCGCAGCACGCGCTGCAAGCCGCCGGGCGCAGCGCGCAGGACATCGACCTCATCATCGTGGCCACGTCCACGCCGGACATGGTGTTTCCGTCCACCGCCTGCATCCTGCAGCACAAGCTGGGCGCCAATGGCTGCGCCGCCTTCGACCTGCAGGCCGTGTGCTCGGGATTTGTCTATGCACTGACGGTCGCTGACGCCATGGTGCGCAGCGGCAGCGCGCGCTGTGCGCTGGTGGTGGGCGCGGAGATCTTTTCGCGCATCCTGGACTTCAACGACCGCACCACCTGTGTGCTGTTTGGCGACGGCGCCGGCGCCGTGGTGCTGGAAGCCAGTGACGTGCCCGGCATCCTGGCCACCGACCTGCACGCCGACGGTCGCCACGTGGGCTTGTTGTGCACACCGGGCACCGTGGCCGGCGGCCAGGTGGTTGGCGACCCGCTGCTCAAGATGGACGGGCCGGCGGTGTTCAAGCTGGCCGTGAACGTGCTGGAAAGCGCCGCGCGCACGGTGCTGGCCAAGGCCGGGCGGTCTGAAGCCGACCTGGACTGGCTGGTGCCGCACCAAGCCAACATCCGCATCATGCAAGGCACGGCACGCAAGCTGAAGATGCCGCTGGACAAGCTCATCGCCACCGTGGACGAGCACGGCAACACCTCGGCCGCGTCGGTGCCGCTGGCGCTGGACGTGGCGGTGCGCAGTGGCCGCATCAAGCCTGGCGACACCGTCATGCTCGAGGGCGTGGGCGGTGGCTTTGCCTGGGGCGCCGTGCTGCTCGACTTTTGAGCCTGGCTGCTGCTGCTGCTCGTGCTCCACCCTCACACATCACCGTCCATGCCATGACAGCGTTTGCATTCGTGTTCCCGGGCCAGGGCTCGCAGGCCGTGGGCATGCTCGACGCCTGGGGCGATCACCGCGCTGTGCGCCAAACCCTGGCCGAGGCCTCGGACGCCTTGGGCGAAGACCTGGCGCAACTGATCCACGCTGGCCCGAAGGAAGCGCTGGAACTCACCACCAACACCCAGCCGGTGATGCTGACGGCGGGCATCGCGTGCTACCGCGCCTGGCGCGCCGAGGGCGGGCCCGAGCCGGCCGCGGTGGCAGGGCACTCGCTGGGCGAGTACACCGCCTTGGTGGCTGCGGGCGCGCTCACGCTGGCCGATGCCTTGCCGCTGGTGCGCTTTCGCGCCCAGGCCATGCAGCAGGCGGTGCCCGTGGGGGCTGGCGCCATGGCTGCCATCCTCGGCCTGGACGCAGCCAGCGTGCGCGCGGTGTGTGCCGAGGTGGTCGCGCAAAGCGGCGAGGTGGTGGAGCCCGCCAATTTCAACGACCCGAAACAGACCGTCATCTCCGGCAGCAAGGCCGGCGTTGACCTGGCCTGCGAACGGCTGAAAGCCCAAGGCGCCAAGCGCACGCTGCTGCTGGCGGTGTCGGCGCCTTTCCATTCGTCGCTGATGAAACCCGCGGCTGACGCCTTGCGCGAACGCTTGGCCGGTGTGCGCCTGCAGACGCCGCGCATCCCTGTCGTCAACAACATCGACGTGGCCGTGCAGACCGAGCCCGAGGCGCTGCGCGATGCGCTGGTGCGCCAAGCCTTTGGCCCGGTGCGCTGGGTCGAGGTCATGCAGGCCCTGCGCGCGCGCGGCCTGAACCACATCTTTGAGTGCGGGCCGGGCAAGGTGCTGGCGGGCATTGCCCGGCGCATCGACAGCGAGCTGGTTGCCAGCGCCGTGGTCGACCCCGCCAGCCTGGCTGAAACCAAAGGATTGCTGGCATGAACGAGATTCAGGTTGCACTGGTCACGGGCGCCTCGCGCGGCATTGGGCGCGCCATCGCCACAGCGCTGGCCACGGCCGGCATGCGGGTGGTGGGCACGGCCACCTCAGATGCCGGCGCCGCAGCCATCACCGAAGCCCTGGCAGCATGGCCAGGCTGCGTTGGTGTGAAGCTGGACGTGACCGACGGCGCGGCCGTTGAGGCCGCCATCGCAGACATCGTCAAGGAACACGGCGGCCTGCACGTGCTGGTCAACAACGCCGGCATCACGCGCGACATGCTGGCCATGCGCCTGAAGGACGAAGACTGGGACGCCGTGCTCGACACCAATCTGAAGGCCGTGTTCCGCACCTCGCGAGCCGTGATGCGGACCATGATGAAGCAGCGTTGGGGCCGCATCATCAACATCACTTCAGTCGTCGGCGCCAGTGGCAATGCCGGCCAGGCCAACTACGCCGCGGCCAAGGCCGGCGTGGCGGGAATGACCCGCGCCCTGGCCCGCGAGCTGGGCAGCCGCAACATCACGGTGAACTGCGTCGCGCCGGGCTTCATTGCCACTGACATGACGGCCGGCCTGCCCGAAGCCGCCAAGGCGGCGCTGCTGGCCAGCATTCCGCTGGGGCGACTGGGCTGCCCGGAAGAGGTCGCCCACGCGGTGGTCTTCCTGGCCAGCCCGCAGGCGGCGTACATCACCGGCAGCGAGCTGCATGTCAATGGCGGCATGTACATGAATTGAAGCGGATTCGAGGCTGAGGCCTCTGCAAGAATCCGTTGCCGTCCCCGCCCGTAGAATCGCGGGCTGTTTACTGGAACCACTCCCGGAGGAGTCATGAGCGATATCGAAGCGCGTGTCAAAAAAGTCATTGCCGAGCAACTCGGCGTACCCGAAGCCGACGTCACCAACGAGAAGGCCTTTGTGGCCGATCTCGGTGCCGACTCGCTCGACACCGTGGAGCTGGTGATGGCACTCGAAGACGAGTTCAGCATCGAGATCCCCGATGAAGAGGCCGAGAAGATCACGACGGTGCAGTTGGCCATCGACTATGCGGTGAACAACCAGAAGGCGTGAGATGACCCGCAGGAGGGTCGTTGTCACCGGTCTGGGGCTGATCAGCCCGGTCGGCAACACGGTGCAGGAGGGCTGGGCCAATCTCGTGGCCGGTCGGTCGGGCATCGCGAACATCACCAAGTTCGATGCGTCGGCCTTTGCCTGCAGATTTGCGGGCGAGGTCAAGGGCTTCCGGATCGAGGACTACATCTCGGCCAAGGAAGCCCGCCACATGGATACCTTCATCCACTACGGTCTGGCGGCTGCCATGCAGGCGGTGCGCGACGCCGGCCTGCCGCATGGTGACGCGCTCAGCGAAGAGCAGGCCGAGCGCATCGGCTGTCTGGTGAGCTCGGGCATAGGCGGCCTGCCCTTGATCGAGCAGACGCAGATCGACTATGGCGAGCGCGGCCCGCGCCGCATTTCGCCGTTCTTCGTGCCGGCGTCGATCATCAACATGATCTCCGGGCACATCTCCATCCAGTACGGCTTTCAGGGCCCCAACCTGGCCATCGTCACGGCCTGCACCACGGGCTTGCACAGCATTGGCGAGGCCGGGCGCTTGATCGAGTACGGCGACGTCGATGTGATGATCGCCGGCGGTGCCGAGGCCACGGTCTCGCCGCTGGGCATAGGCGGCTTTGCGGCAGCGCGCGCGCTGTCGGTGCGCAACGACTCGCCGCAGACCGCGTCGCGCCCTTGGGACAAAGACCGCGACGGCTTTGTGCTGGGCGAGGGCGCGGGCGTGATGGTGCTTGAAGAGTACGAGCACGCCAAGAAACGCGGTGCGAAGATCTACGCCGAACTGGCCGGCTTTGGCATGGGCGCCGACGCGTTCCACATGACAGCACCCAATGTCGACGGCCCCAAGCGCAGCATGCGCGCTGCGCTGCGCAATGCCGGCATCAACGCCAGCGAAGTGCAGTACCTCAACGCGCATGGCACCAGCACGCCGCTGGGTGATGTCAACGAGACCAACGCCATCAAGCTGGCCTTTGGTGAGCAGGCCTCGAAGCTGGTCGTCAACTCGACCAAGTCCATGACCGGCCACCTGCTGGGCGGCGCGGGTGGTGTGGAGTCGGTGTTCAGCGTCATGGCCGTTCACACCCAGGTGTCGCCGCCCACCATCAACCTGCACAACCCCGACCCCGAGTGCGACTTGGACTACTGCGCCAACGAGGCGCGGCAGATGAAGATCGATGTCGCGGTGAAGAACAACTTCGGGTTTGGCGGGACCAACGGCACGCTGGTGTTCCGGCGCGTCTGAGCGCCGTGCGCCACGCCCCGCCGGTGCAGGTGCGCAGCCACGGTGTGGGCTGGCGCCTGGTGCAAAGCCTGCTGATCGCCCTGGCCGTGGCGGCCTTCGCCGCCTGGGCCTTGCTGCACGCTGAACGCGCTGCTTGGCCGGCAGGCCCGGTGGCCTTGTTGGCCGGCGTGCTCGCGTGGCGGGCCTTGCTTAGCGCGCCTATCGAGCTGGCCTGGGACGGCACCGTCTGGCACGCCGACGGCGTGGCCGGGCCTGTGGACTTGATGCTCGACGTGGCCGGCTTCATGCTGGTGCGCTTGCGGCCGGTGCCCGCCGCGCCGGCGCGCTGGATCGCGCTGTCGCGCCGCGACACCGGTGCCGCCGACCACGCCCTGCGCGTGGCGCTGTACGCCCGCGCGGCCGTGGCGCCTGACGCGGCGGCCGAACTGTGGCGGGGCGGTTGATTGGGTGCCGCTGACGTCGATGCCGACGCCTTGCTCGTGGCCCGCGTCAAGCAAGGCGACGTGCGGGCCTTCGAGATGCTGGTCGTCAAGTACCAGCGCCGCATCGAACGTCTGATCGGGCGCATGGTGCGCGACAGCGACCTGGTGCAGGACATCGCCCAGGAAACCTTCATCCGCGCCTACCGTGCCTTGCCGCAGTTTCGCGGTGACAGCGCCTTTTACACCTGGCTTTACCGGATTGCGGTGAACAGCGCCAAGAAGGCACTGTCCGACATGAAGCGTGACCCCTTGGTGCTGGAGTCGTCACGCGCCTTGAATGAAGACGGCGATGAAAATTCACGCGTCGAGAATGAACTAAGCGACGGCGAAACGCCCGAAGGTGTACTTGCCAGCAAGGAAATCGCCGCCGCAGTGAACTCTGCGATCGATGCGCTGTCTGAAGACCTGCGCCAGGCGATCACGCTGCGCGAGATCGAAGGACTGAGCTACGAAGAAATTGCAGAAGTCATGAACTGCCCCATCGGCACCGTGCGTTCACGCATCTTCCGCGCCCGCGACGCCATCGCGCAGCGGCTCAAGCCACTGCTTGACGTGGACGACGGCAAGCGCTGGTAGGTAAGCACACGGCCCGAATTTCACCAAGAAGAGATTGCCCATGACACCCCAAGCCCCCCGCGCTGCACAAACCGATGCCGACGGCGCAGCCGCGCCGCGCCAAGGCCTGTCGTCGCTGCTGGATGGCGACGTGCAAGGCCACGCCGCCCAGGCCGTGCACGATGCCTGCACCTTGTGGCGCGACGATGCCCAGGCGCGGCAAGACTGGCACCGCTGGAGTCTCATCGGCGATGTGATGCGGTCGGACGAGTTGGCACAAACGCCGGCGCACGACGCGGCCTTCCTGGCCCGGCTGCGCGAGCGCCTGGCCGTCGAGCCGGTGGTGCTGGCGCCTGAATCGACAGCGCCGACCGCAGTCCGACAATGGCGCCAGGCCTGGCTACTGCCCACGGCTGTGGCAGCCGGATTTGTGATGGTGGCCGGTGTACTGGTGGTTGCGCGCACGGATGCGCCGCCCGCGTCGCCCGTGTTGGCGTTGACAGCCTCGCCCGGGCTGAGCCTGGCCTCAGTGCCCAGCGCGGCGCCCCCTTCGGCACCCGGTGGCGCCGGGTTGATCCGCGACCCGCGGCTGGACAGCTACCTGCGCGCCCACCAAACCGCACGCGGTAGCCCAGCTGCGGCGGTGCCGGGCGGCGGCATGCGCAATGTCGAAGCCACGCTCAGCCCGGGCGCACAACGGTGACCAGGGCTGCGGTTCATAGCTGGCCGCTGCTCGTTGCGCTGGGGCTGTGCTGGCTTGCCGGCGGTGCCGTGGCGCAGGTGCCGGTTGCACCACCCGCGGCCGAAGCGCGCGAGTGGCTGGCACGCATCCACGACGCCGCCCGCCGCGGCAACTACCGCGGCACCATGGTGTTCACTGCAGGTGGTGCGATGTCGAGTTCGCGCGTCTGGCACTACTGCGTGGGCGAGAACACCTACGAACGCCTGGAGGCCCTGGACGGCCGCCAACAGCGCATCTACCGCGTCAACGACGAGGTGCAGACCGTTTGGCCGCAGGCCCGGTTGGTCATCGTCGAGCGGCGCGACACGCTGGCACCCGTGCCCACCACGCCGCAGGCGGTGGACCCCAGAGCGCTGGAGAACTACGAGCTCAGGCGCGAGGGCGTGGCACGTGTAGCAGGGCGCGAGGCCGCCGTGTTCACACTGGAGCCGCGCGACGACCTGCGATTCGCCCAGCGCTTGTGGGCCGATCAGGCCAGCGGGCTGATGCTGCGTGCCGACGTGCTCGGGCCGGGCAGCGGCGCCGCGCGCGTGGTGCTGGAGTCGGCCGCGTTTTCGGAAGTCGAGGTCGGCGTGAAGACGCCCGCTGATGCCCACATCCAGGCCGTGCCGCGCCTGGAGGGCCACCGGGTGCAGCGCCCGCAGGTGCAGCGAACCCAGCTCGAGGCCGAGGGCTGGACGCTTGTTCGCCCGCCCGCCGGCTTTCGCCTCACGGGTTGCCTGAAGCGGCCGCTGGAACTGCTGCCTGATGGCTCGGGCGGGGGCGAGCCCGTCTTGCAAGCGACGTTTACCGACGGGCTGGCCCATGTCTCGCTGTTCATAGAGCCGCACGACGCGCGCCGGCCGCGCAACGAGATGCACGCCCACCAGGGCGCCACCACCACCTTGGTGCTGCGCCGGCAGGACCACTGGATCACGGTGGTGGGCGACGCGCCCGCCGCCACGTTGAAGCAACTGGCCGGCGCCCTGCAGCGGCGCCGCTGAATTGCACTTTCTCTTTTCCACAACCACTTGAGCTGAAAAAGAATGACACCAACCCTGCACCTTCACACCCCGTGCACGTGGCGCGTCCGCCTGGCCTTGGCCGGTGCGGTGTGGCTGATAGCCTTTGCGGCGCTGTGGCCCAACCCGGCGCAGGCGCAGACCGTGCAGCTGCCGGACTTCACCGAGCTTGTTGAGCGTGTCGGGCCTTCGGTGGTGAACATTCGCACCACCGAGCGCCGTGGCGGCCCTGCCGCCAGCGGGCCTCAGCAGGGCATGGACCCCAACATCGAAGAGTTCTTCCGCCGCTTCGGCATTCCCATGCCCAACCGGCCGGATCCGCGCGCCGACCCGCGCCGCGGCGCGCCGCGTGGTGACGAGGAGCAGCCGCAGCAACGCGGCGTGGGTTCCGGCTTCATCCTCAGCGCCGACGGCTTCATCATGACCAACGCCCATGTGGTGGACGGCGCCGATGAAGTCATCGTCACGCTCACCGACAAGCGCGAGCTCAAGGCCAAGATCATCGGCGCCGACCGGCGCACCGACGTGGCGGTTGTGAAGGTCGAGGCGACGGGCCTGCCCTTCGTGAAGATCGGCGACGTCAACCGGCTCAAGGTGGGCGAATGGGTGCTGGCCATCGGTTCACCCTTTGGCCTGGAGAACTCGGTGACGGCAGGCATCGTCAGCGCCAAGCAGCGCGACACCGGTGACTTTCTCAACTTCATTCAAACCGACGTGGCCATCAACCCCGGCAACTCCGGTGGCCCGCTGCTCAACCTGCGCGGCGAGGTGGTGGGCATCAACTCGCAGATCTACAGCCGCTCAGGCGGCTACATGGGCATCAGCTTCGCGATTCCCATTGACGACGCGGTGCGCGTGTCTGAGCAGTTGCGTGCCACCGGGCGCGTGATCCGCGGCCGCATCGGCGTGACCATCGCGCCGGTTACCAAGGAAGTGGCGGAGTCCATAGGCCTGGGCGCGCCGCGCGGCGCCCTGGTGCAGCAAGTCGAGAAAGACGGGCCGGCCGACAAGGGCGGCGTCGAAGCGGGCGACATCATCGTCAGAGTCGATGGCAAGGCGGTTGACAAGGCGAACGACCTGCAGCGGCTGGTGGGTGCCACCAAGCCGGGCGCCAAGACCACGCTGCAGGTGTTCAGACGCGGCGCCACACGCGACCTGTCGGTCACGGTGGTCGAGTTCGAGCCCGAGCGCCCGACCCGCCGCGCCCAGGCCGAGCCCAGCAGCCCGCCGCAGATGGCCAAGAGTGCGCTGGGGCTGACGGTGTCTGACCTCACGGATGCGCAGAAGAAGGAGTTGCGAGTGAAGGGCGGCGTTCGCGTGGACACCGTGGACGGTGCCGCCGCGCGGGCCGGGCTGCGCGAAGGCGATGTGATCCTGGCCATGGACAACACCGACATCGCCGACAGCAAGCAGTTCAGCGCGGTGGCCGCGCGGGTCGAGAAGTCCAAGGCCGTCAGCGTGATGGTGCGCCGCGACGAGTGGGCCAATTACTTCATCATCCGACCCGGCAAGTAGGGCGCGCTTGGGCCCGGCCCGAATTCGGCCGGGCGCAGTCGCCATCCTGAGTGGCGCGCATGGCCTTTCCGCATTGCGGAACGAGACCGGTAACGGATTTCAACGCTTGCGCCACCATCGGGAGGCGGGTTTGTTAGTGAACGCCCACGTCAAACGGGTGCATGGAGGCATTACGCTGGACACCGACTAGAATTGCCTGCTTTCGCGCCGGTTTCGGCCGACAAAGCGGTGGCGAAGTGGTCACATGGGCTGTCTTGGTCGTGCTCTAACAAACCTGTAGATAAGCTGTGCATAACATTTTGCTGTTGGAACCCTGCAACGACCGGAAATCCAGCATTGGCGCGGGTTCCCGGCCGGTCTTTTGGCTACAATGAGGTCCCAACAAGCAGTTGCCAAACGTTCTGTTGGAAGGCGCGTCACCGATTTGGACGCGCCTTTTTTTTAGTCGGTCGCAGTCGTTGATGCGCTACCCAACGCGCTGCACCGCAGGCCAGCATCACCAGACGCTCATTCATCCATCGCGCCGCCCTTGCGCAGCGCCGATGAGATGCAATCACCCTCGATGAACCACATCCGCAACTTCTCAATCATTGCCCACATCGATCACGGCAAGAGCACGCTGGCTGATCGAATCATCCAGCGCTGCGGTGGCTTGAGCGACCGCGAGATGGAAGCGCAAGTGCTCGACTCGATGGACATCGAACGCGAGCGCGGCATCACCATCAAGGCCCAGACGGCAGCGCTGGAGTACACAGCGCGCGACGGCCAGGTCTACCAGTTCAACCTCATCGACACGCCGGGGCACGTTGACTTCTCTTATGAAGTGAGCCGCTCGCTGTCGGCGTGTGAGGGCGCGCTGCTGGTGGTGGATGCCAGCCAGGGTGTCGAGGCACAGACCGTGGCCAACTGCTACACCGCGCTGGAACTCGGCGTCACGGTAGTGCCGGTGCTGAACAAGATGGACCTGCCCAACGCCGACCCTGACAACGCCCGGAGCGAGATCGAAGACGTGATCGGCATCGATGCCGAACACGCCATTCCGTGTTCGGCCAAGACCGGCATGGGGCTGGACGAGATCCTCGAAGCCGTCATCACCCGCATGCCACCGCCGCGTGGCAACCCCGACGGCCCGCCGCGCGCCATGATTGTCGACAGCTGGTTCGACAACTATGTCGGCGTGGTGATGCTGGTGCGCGTGGTCGACGGCAGCCTGAGCAAGGGCGAGCGCATCCGCATGATGGCCACCAACACCGTCTACGGCATCGAGCAGATGGGCGTGTTCACACCCAAGTCGGTGCCGCGCGCCACGCTCAAGGCCGGTGAGGTGGGCTTCATCATCTGCGGCATCAAGGAGCTGCAGGCGGCCAAGGTGGGCGACACGCTCACGCTCGACAAGAAGCTGCCCAACAACGCCGGCCCGGCCACTGAGGCGCTGCCGGGGTTCAAGGAGATCCAGCCTCAGGTCTTCGCCGGCCTGTACCCCATCGAGGCCAGCGAGTACGACCAGCTGCGCGACGCGCTGGAAAAGCTCAAGCTCAACGACAGCAGCCTGCGCTACGAGCCCGAGGTCAGTCAGGCGCTGGGCTTCGGTTTCCGTTGCGGCTTCCTGGGTTTGCTGCACATGGAGATCGTGCAAGAACGGCTGGAGCGCGAGTTCGACCAGGACCTCATCACCACCGCGCCCAGTGTGGTCTACGAGGTCGAGCTGAACGACGGCACCGTGATCACGGTCGAGAACCCCAGCAAGATGCCCGACCTGGGCCGCATCAAAGAGATCCGCGAGCCCATCGTCACCGTGCGCCTGTACATGCCGCAAGACAGTGTGGGCCCGGTGATGACGCTGGCCAACCAAAAGCGCGGCCTGCAGTTGAACATGGCCTACCACGGCCGCCAGGTGATGCTGACCTACGAGCTGCCACTGGCCGAGATCGTGCTGGACTT
>JANOLY010000446.1:0-3230 GCA_031420055.1 Burkholderiales bacterium
CCGGCAAATGGATCGACGCCGGGCTGCAGAACAAGAACAAGAACGCCGAGACGATCGCCGACAAGTCCTATTTGAACAACAGTGAGGACGCGATCAACCAGCGCATCCTGGGCCGCTACCAAGACGGCCTGGGCAAGACCTGGGACGACCCCCACCACATGAAGTTCTTCAACGACGGGGCCGTGAACTACCCCTACCTGAGCGACGGCATGTGGTTCCTGACCCAGCACAAGCGCTGGGGCTTGCTGAAGGACCACCCCGACTACCTGGGTGTGGCCAAGGCGATCAACCAGACCGAGCTGTACAAGCAAGCCGCCGCGCAAGTAAAGGTCAGCCTGCCCAAGAGCGACCTGCGCAGCAGCAAGCTGATGGACGGCGTGGTGTGGGACGGCAAAGAGCCCGCCAAGTACGCCGACAGCTTCAAGATCAGGGCCGCTGCGGCGGCCTGAGGGGATCACGCGATGGTCAGCGCCGTTTTCCATTCGCCGCGCGAAGCCGCAGCACTCGCCCCAGCCGCCGCGGCGGTCGCCGTGCCCGGCATGCCGAAGACGGCAGCCACCCCAGCCGCCGAACCCGCCCGCCCGGCCCGCGACCCGTTCGACTGGCCTGGCCTGGCCGGTCGCATCCTGGCCCCACTGGCGGGCATGGCCTTGCTGGTCGGCATCTGGGCGCTGCTGACGTAGAAGGGCGGGTCCTTCCCCACGCCCCTGGCCACCTTCGAGGCGGCGGTGAAGCTATTTGCCAACCCCTTCTACGACAAAGGCCCCAACGACCAAGGCATAGGCTGGAACGTGCTGGCTTCGCTGGAACGCGTGGGCCTGGGCTTTGGCCTGGCCGCATTGGTGGGCATCCCGTTGGGCTTCGTGATCGGGCGCTTTGCGACGCTCAACCACATGGTCTCGCCCATCATCAGCCTGCTCAAGCCCGTGTCGCCGCTGGCCTGGCTGCCCATCGGTCTGCTGGTCTTCAAGTCGGCCAACCCGGCCGCTATCTGGACCATCTTCATCTGCTCGATCTGGCCCATGGTGATCAACACCGCGGTGGGTGTGCAGCGGGTGCCCGAGGACTACCTGAACGTGGCCCGTGTGCTCAAGCTCAGCGAATGGAAGATCGCCACGCGCATCTTGCTGCCCTCGGTGATGCCCTACATGCTGACCGGCGTGCGCCTGAGCGTGGGCACGGCCTGGCTCGTCATCGTGGCCGCCGAGATGCTGACCGGCGGCGTCGGCATCGGCTTCTGGGTCTGGGACGAGTGGAACAACCTCAATGTGGCGCACATCATCGTGGCGATCTTTGTGATCGGCTTTGTCGGGCTGTTGCTGGAATGGTTGCTGATGGCGGTTGCCAAGCGTTTCGACTACAGCTGAAGGGCCTGCGATGAAAACCAGTCAAGACGCGGGCCGAGCGCCGGGCCGCCCCAAGCCGGCCAGCGCCTGCCGCGGGACGCGGCAGGCACTCCGGCCGTCCATGCCCGCGCAGGCGCGCATGGAGCCGCGGCCGTCGTTCCCCACGGGGGATCGCACGGTGTACCCGCCGGGCGAGGGGCGGTCATGAAGCCCATGCTGCAGATCAGCGACGTGGGCATGACCTTCCCCACCAAGCGCGGGCCGTTCGTGGCGCTGCGCGACATCTCGCTGGACATCCAGCGCGGTGAGTTCGTGACACTCATCGGCCACTCGGGCTGCGGCAAGTCCACGCTGCTGAACCTGGTGGCGGGCCTGACCACGCCCACCGCGGGCACCCTGCTGCTGGACGACCGCGAACTCAAGGGCCCGGGGCCTGACCGCGGCGTGGTGTTCCAGAACCATTCGCTGCTGCCTTGGCTGAGCTGCGTTGACAACGTCTACCTGGCCGTGGAGCGCGTGTTTGGCGACCGCGAGAGCAAGGCGCAACTGCGTGCGCGCTCGCTGGCGGCGCTTGAACTCGTCGGCATGAGCCACGCTGTGGCCAAGCGCCCGCATGAAATCTCCGGCGGCATGAAGCAGCGCGTGGGCATCGCCCGCGCCCTGGCCATGGAGCCCAAGATGCTGCTGATGGACGAGCCCTTCGGCGCGCTGGACGCCCTGACGCGCGCGCGGCTGCAAGACGAGCTGATGAAGATCGTCGCCACGTCCGACACAAAACCGGGCGCCACGGTGCTGATGGTGACGCACGACGTGGACGAAGCCGTGCTGCTGAGCGACCGCATCGTGATGATGACCAATGGCCCGGCCGCCACCATCGGCGAGGTGCTGCGTGTGGACCTGCCGCGGCCGCGCAACCGTGTCGAGATGGTCGAGGACCGCGCCTACACCCACTGCCGCAAAGAGGTGCTGGACTTCTTGTACATGCGCCACAGCCATGTCGAGCGTGCCGCATGAAGCCCGCTGAAGGCCACCCGATGAAGCGCATGAAACTGGTGATGGTGGGCAACGGCATGGCCGGTGTGCGCACGCTGGAAGAGCTGCTGAAGATTGCGCCCGACCTCTACGACATCACCGTGTTCGGCGCCGAGCCGCACCCCAACTACAACCGCATCCTGCTCAGCCCCGTGTTGGCCGGCGAGCAAACGCTGGATCAGATCGTGCTCAACCCCTTGAGCTGGTACGCAGAGCACGGCATCACCTTGCACACCAGCAAGACGGTGACGCAGGTCGACCGCGTCAAACGCGTGGTGCGCGCCGCCGACGGCACCGAGGCCGGCTACGACCGCCTGCTGCTGGCCACGGGTTCGCTGCCCTTCATCCTGCCGATTCCGGGCCGTGATTTGCCCGGCGTGCTGGCCTACCGCGACATCGCCGACACGCAAGCGATGATCGATGCCGCCACCAAGTACCAACACGCGGTGGTCATCGGCGGTGGCCTGCTCGGCTTGGAGGCCGCCAACGGCTTGAGCAAGCGCGGCATGCAAGTGACCGTGGTGCACATCATGCCGTGGCTGATGGAGCGCCAGCTCGACGACGTGGCCGGGCAGATGCTGCAGAAGTCGCTGGAAGAACGCGGCATCAAGTTCCTGATCGGCGCGCAGACGCAGGCGCTGATCCCGGACAAGGACGGCCGCGTCAACGACGACGCCACGCGACCAGCTCGTGTCGGGGCCGTGCAATTCAAGGACGGCAGCGAGATCCCGGCCGACCTGGTGGTGATGGCCGCCGGCATCCGCCCCAACACGGCGCTGGCCGAGTCCTGCGGGCTGCATGTGCAACGCGGCATCGTCGTCAGCGACACCATGCAGACCACCACCGACCCGC
>JANOLY010000447.1:0-15903 GCA_031420055.1 Burkholderiales bacterium
CGCGCGAAGCGGTCGCGGCCGACCCAGTCTTCGTCCACCAGGTAACCGTGGCGCAGGTCGGTGATGCCGGCGCTGCGAACCCGGCCCAGGCGCGCGAACGGCGCCGCGTAGGGCGTGGCACCCAGCAGCACATCCACCCAGTTGCCCGCCCGCTCCAGCGGCGCGCCGAAGTGGGGTGAGCCCAGGAACACCATATCCGACAGCTGCTGGGGCCAGGTGTGACCAGCGCACAGAGCCTGGTGCACGGCACTGCGCGCCACCAGCCCGCCCATGCTGTGCCCGAGCAGCACCAGCCGTTGCAGCGGCTGCGGCCAGGCTTGCACCAGCGCCTCCAGCTGGGCAGCAAATTCACGCCCGTTGATGCTGATGTGCAGGCCGCTGTTGCAGTGCAGGTAAATTGGCGTGTAGCCCAGCTCGCGGGCCAGCGCCACGCCGTGGTCGTGGCCGCCGCGCAACCACTGCGCGCTGCCCATGCACAGGCCATGCACCAGTACCAGCAGTTTCGGCCCGGCCTGCGGGATGGCAGCGGCCAACGCGGGCGCGTCCAGCGGCAGCGTGCGGCCTTCATGGCGCAGCGCCATGGTGGTCGCCAAGGGGTTGCGGCTGGCCGCCAGGTAGTCGCCCAACACGCCGTTGAGTGCCGCCACGATGGCCTCGCGCTCGGGCCGCGGTGAGGCGCCGTCGCTGGCTTCGCCGGTGGGGCTGAGCACGGAGGTCAACAAGGCAAGCAGGGCGTCCAGGCTGCCGCCTACCAGGTGCGTGACACCGCGAATGGTCTTGTAGACCAGGCCGGTGATGCCACCCGTGCGCCCGTCCAGTGGCCGCGGGTCCCGCCCGGGCACGCGGGCGATGCGCTCGTGCAGGGCTTCCACCAGATCGGTCAGGCCGGCGGTGGCGTCGGTGGCCAGGCGAGCAGCGCCGCGCAGGTCGTTGGCGGGGCTGGGGTGAGATGGGCTCATGGGTGGATTGTCGGTGGCAGTCCGGCAACGGCTAGCATTGCCCATGAGTACCAAAGTCCTGTTCGGCTTCCATGCCGTCACCGTGCGCCTGAAAGTGGCGCCCAAGTCGGTGACGGAAATCCACGTCGATGCGGCCCGCCGCGATGCCCGCATGCGCCAGTTCGTGGCCCGCGCGCTCGAGTCGGGTGCCAAGCTGGTCGACAGCGACGACGCCCGCCTGGCGCAGCTGGCTGGCAGTGGCCGCCACCAGGGCGTGGTGGCGCGGGTCACACCGCTGCCGCAGCAGCATTCGCTGGACGCCGTGCTGGACGCTGTTGAGGGCGCGCCGCTGTTGCTGGTGCTGGACGGCGTGACCGACCCGCACAACCTGGGTGCCTGCCTGCGTGTGGCCGACGGTGCGGGGGTGCATGCCCTGGTCGCGCCCAAGGACCACGCCGTGGGCCTGAACGCCACCGTGGCCAAGGTGGCCAGCGGGGCGGCCGAGACCGTGACTACCTGATGGTGACCAACCTGGCACGCACCCTGGGCGAGCTGAAAGAGCGCGACATCCGTGTCGTGGGCACCAGCGACGACGCGCCGTCAACCATCTCCCAGGCCGACCTGCGCGGCCCGCTGGCGCTGGTGCTGGGTGCTGAAGGCGAGGGGCTGCGCCAGCTGACACGCAAGCACTGCGACCAACTCGTGCGCATCCCCATGGCCGGCGCGGTGGAAAGCCTGAATGTGTCGGTGGCTTCGGGCGTGTGCCTGTACGAGGCCGTGCGCCAGCGCAACCTCTGACGCGGCGCCACCCGCTCAGCGCGCTCGCAAGGCATCGCCGAAGGCTTCGCGGTAGGGCGCGAATTCGTGGATGTCGTTGTGTCCTGCGCCGGGCACCACCACCAGCCGGGCGTGCGGCGCCAGCGTGTGCAGCAAGCGACTGTGCTCGTGCGGGATCAGGGTGTCCAGCGCGCCATGCGCCAGCAGCACCGGGCCTTTCAGCTGGGCCAGCGCCAGGTCGGTTTGCAGCGGGTAGCGCAGCACGGCTTGCGGCACCCAGGGGTAGTGTTGGCGCGCCAACGCCACCATGCTCTGGTAGGGCGACACCAGCACGGTCAGTTCAGGCTGCACCTGCACGGCCAGGTGGGCGGCCAGGCCGCTGCCCAGCGAGCGGCCGTAAATCACCCGCTGTCGGCCGGTGTACTGCGGTGCCAGCTGCTGCCAGGCGGCCAGCACGTCGGCCTCCAGCTGCGCCTGGCTCTGGATGCGGCCGCCGCTCTTGCCAAAGCCGCGGTAGTCCAGCATGAACAGGTCGAAGTTGGCGCGGCGGTAGAAGTCGGCGTTGGTGAACCAGGTCTGCAGGTTGCCGGCATTGCCGTGCAGGAAAAACACCACGCCCTCGGGCTGCGGCAGGCGCAGGTGCAGGGCGTGCAGTCGCGCACCGGGAACATCGACCCAGGTTTCATGCACATCGGCACCCAAGTCAAAGCGGTGCGACGGCGCCAGCGGCTGGGGGTGAAAAAGCAGCCGCTCCTGGCCCCACCACAGGGCCGCCAGTACCGCGCCGTACAGCGCCGCAGCGGCCAACAGCAGCACGCCGGCCTGGCTCATCACCCCGCGCAAGGCACTCACACCCAGCCCGCCATGCCGGCCCCGGCGCCGGCGGCGATGGGCCACAGCGGGCTGATGCGGGTGCGCAGCATCAGGCCCAGCGTGACCACCACCAGGGCGGCGCTGGTCCACTGCGTGCGTGTGGGTTCGAGCAGGATCCAGGTGGTCGACAGCAGCAGCCCGATCGTCACCGGCGCCAGACCGACGGTGAAAGCCTGCATGGCTCTTGATGCACGGTTGCGGTCACCCCAGCGTGAAGCCGCCAGGGCCAGCGTGGTCGACGGCAGCAGCGTGCCCACGAGTGTGGCCAGCACACCGGCCAGCCCGGCCAGGTTGAAGCCGATCACGGCCACGAACAACACGTTGGGCCCGGGTGCGGCCTGCGCCAGGGCCACCGAGGCGGTGAACTGCGCGTCACTCAGCCAACCTTGCTCGCGCACCACGAAGCGCTGCATGTCGGGTGCGGTGGTGATGGCGCCGCCCACGGCCAGCAGCGACAGCATCATGAAGTGCGTCAGCAGGTGCAGCAACTCCGGCGTGCCCAGCAGGCCGGGCCCCAGCCAAAGACTGTTCAAGGCCCCACCCGCCGCCAGGCCAGCGCCATGGCCGCCGCGCCCAGGCCCAGCACCACACCCGCCAGCGGCCAGCGCCACAACCCCACAGCGACGGCCGTGGCCAGCACCAGCACCACACAGGCTGGCACGCCCAGGGCGCTGTCGCGCAGGCTGCCCGCCAGGCGCACGGCAGTGCCCAGCACCAGGCCGGCGGCGGCCACGCCCATGCCGCGCAGGGCGTCGGCCACCAAGGGCTGGCCGCGCAGGCCCTGGGCCAGTGCCGCCAGCGCCAGCACCAGCACCAGTGGTGCCAGCATGAGACCGGATATGGCCGCCATCGCGCCGCGCCAGCCGTGGCAGCGGTCGCCAAAGATCAGCGCCATGTTGATGATGTTGGGCCCGGGCAGCACCTGCGACAGCGACATCAGCTCCAGGAACTGCTCATTCGACATCCAGCGTTTGTCGTCGACCAGCGTGCGCTGCGCCACGGGCAGCACACCGCCAAAGCCCTTCATGGCCAGTGTCGTGAAGGCCGTGAACAGGACCATCGGGGACTCGGGCCGCAGCTGCGGCAAGGGCTCAGACATCCGACCTCAACGCAGCACCTTCAGGGCCTCGGGGTTGACCAGCCCGGTCGGGTTCTTGGCGATGAAGTTGACGACGTTGTCAAAGGCCGCGCCGAAGTAGGTTTCGTAGTTGTCCTGCTCCACGTAACCGATGTGGGGCGTGCACACGGCGTTTTCCAGCCGCAGCAGGGGCTGGCCCTGCAGGATGGGCTCGCTCTCGAAGACGTCCACCGCTGCCATGCCCGGCCGGCCGCGGTTGAGCGAGGCCACCAGCGCGTGTTCTTCGATCAGTTCGGCACGCGAGGTGTTGACGATCAGCGAGGTCGGCTTCATGCGCGCCAGTGACTCCAGCGTGACGATGCCGCGCGTGGCGTCGTTCAGGCGCAGGTGAAGCGACAACACGTCGCTGCTTTCGAAGAAGGACTCGCAGCTGTCGGCCGCGCCATGGCCGTCGGTCTGCGCACGCAGGCGCGACGCTTCACTGCCCCAGACCTGTACCTGCATGCCAAACGCGCGGCCGTAGCCGGCCACCATCTGGCCGATCTTGCCGTAGCCCCAGATGCCCAGCGTGCGGCCCTTGAGCACCGTGCCGATGCCGAAGTTGGGCGGCATCGACGCGGCCTTCAGCCCCGACTGCTGCCACGCCCCGTGCTTGAGGTTGCCGATGTAGTGCGGCAGCCGCCGCGTGGCGGCCATGATCAGAGCCCAGGTCAGCTCCGCCGGCGCCACCGGCGAACCGCTGCCCTGCGCCACGGCGATGCCCATGCGCGTGCAGGTCTCGACGTCGATGTGCGAGCCGACATGCCCGGTCTGCGAGATCAGCTTCAGGCGCGGCAGCTTTTCCAGCAAGGCACGCGGGAAGTGCGTGCGCTCGCGGATCAGCACCAGCACGTCGGCGTCGCGCAGGCGCACCGAGAGCTGGCCGATGCCTTTGACCGTATTGGTGAATACCTTGGCGGCATAGGGTTCTAGCCGCGCCGCGCATTTCAGCTTGCGCACCGCGTCTTGATAGTCGTCCAGGATGATGATGTTGATGTTGTCTGCAGCCATGCTGCCGATTCTGCCGTGTCCGGCGCCTGGTTCGCGCTGGCGCTAGCATCACCCATCCCATTCACCCATCCCATTCACCCAGGAGATTTCCCATGAGCCTTTCGATGCATTCGGCCAGTGTGCCGGCGTTTGTGAGCCTGTTGAACAACATGCTGGTCTGGCTGGACAAGGCGCAAGCCCATGCCGAAGCGCGCAAGTTCGACACCGTCAACTACCTGGGTCTGCGCCTGGCCCCTGACATGCTGCCGTTGACACGCCAGGTGCAGATCTGCACCGACGGCGTGAAGGGCTGCGTGGCCCGCCTGGCCGGCCTGGAGCCGCCGAAGTGGGAAGACAACGAAGCCACCCTGGACGAGGTTCGCGCCCGCGTGCGCAAGACCATCGATTACGCCTTGTCGATTCCGGCTGAGCAGATCGACGGCTCCGAAGCGCGCGAAATCCTGCTGCCCACGCGCAGCGGCGAGCCGCGGCGCTTCACTGGCCAGGCCTACTTGCTGACCTTCGTGCTGCCCAACTTCTACTTCCACGCCACCGCCACCTACACGCTGCTGCGCCATGCGGGCGTGGATGTGGGCAAGAAGGACTTTCTGGGGCTGTAAGGCGCTGGGGGCAGGGGCGGTCCGGCGCGCCGACATGAGGCTGGAAAGAAAAAGGGTAGCGTCCCCTTTTCGTCCTTTTCGTCCCCTTTTCCCGTTTTCCAGTCGGTGACCCGCCGGGACTCCCCGGCTCGGTGCTACACGGACAGTTCCAGCCGCCGCTCTATCCGGTCAAGACGCTCGCTGACTTTGTCGAGCCTGACGCTCAGTGAAGCGCCGTTTTCGTCGGCGTGCGCAAAGTCCCGACGCAAGCCCGCCACGCCCAACTCCAACTGGCCAACCCGCGCGACGATTTCGTCCAGCTTGCGCTCGATGCGCTCTTGGCCGGCCTGGAAGCGCTTCAAGTGCTCAAGCAGCAGGTTTTCGACTGTTTCCGGCATGGCACGACTCCCAAGCAGTAGGAAGAACATCCGGGCGGTGACCCGTCGCCATTCTCGCTGATGCGCGTGCACGGCGCCGCAGATGAAGTCTGGCGCCAGCCGCAGCCGCGCTGCAACTCAGCGCTGCGCCACCCGTGTTCGCGGCGCGGGTTTCGCTGCGCGCTTGGCGGGCCCGGCGGCCGCTGTCGGCAGCATAACCACCACGGTCTGCCCGGCCTTGAACGTGGCTTGCGCGCTGACCTTGTTCCACTGCGCCACCAGGGCCGGGCTGAGCTTGTAGCGCTTGGCCACGGCGGCCACGCTGTCGCCTTTGATGCCGGCCTTGAAGCTGACGCGGCGCTCCGCTCGGGCCTGCGCGGCGAAGACCACCATGGCCGTGTCGGCGAGGTGCTCGGACACGTCATGGCTGGTGTGCGCCGCACGCGGTACGAGCAAGGTGGAGCCGCCGCGTACGGACATGCGCGGCGGAATGAAGTTGATTTCTCGCAGCTGCGCCTCGGGCATGCCGACCAGGCGCGCTGCTTCGGCAGGCGGCAAGGTGTGTGGCGCGACCCAGGCTGTCCAACTGGCCAGCGGGCCGCGGTGTGCCGCCAGTTCGCGCAGAAAGCGGTTGGCGTTGTCGTAAGGCAGCAGCACCTGCGGCGTGCCGGCGGCCAGGATCACGGGTTTGTTCATCTGCGGGTTGAGCTGCATGAAGTCGTCGAGCGACAAGCCCGCCAGCCGGGCCGCCAGCGCCACGTCAATGTCGCGCTCGATGGTCACGCTCAGGAAGAAGGGGTGGTTCTCCAGCGGCGGCAGCGTCACGGCAAACTGTTCGGGCCGGGCGACGATGTTTTTCACCGCCTGCAGCTTGGGCACGTAGTTGCGCGTCTCATCAGGCATGCGCAGGTCGGTGTAGGCCGTGCCCAGGCCGTCGCGCCGGTTGCGGGTTATGGCGCGTTGCACATTGCCCTGGCCCCAGTTGTAGGCCGCCAACGCCAGGTGCCAGTCGCCAAACATGCCGTGCAAGCGTTGCAAGTAGTCCAGCGCTGCGCGGGTGGAGGCCAGCACGTCGCGGCGGTCGTCGCGGAACAGGTTCTGGCGCAGTTCGAAGTCCTTGCCGGTGGCGGGCATGAACTGCCACATGCCCGAGGCCCGGGCACTCGACATGGCTTGCGGGTTGAAAGCACTTTCTATGAAAGGCAGCAGTGCCACGTCCATGGGCATGCCGCGGCGTTCGATTTCTTCGACGATGTGGAACAGGTAGCGCCCGCCGCGCTCGGACATGCGCTGCACGTACTCGGGCCGCGTGGCGTACCACTGCTCCCATTTGCGCACGAGCTCGTTGCTCAGTTCGGGCATGGCGTAGCCCGCGCGCAGGCGGCCCCACAGACTGGCGCGCACGGCGTCCTGATCGGGGTCGAGCCGGCCTCGCGGGAACACGCGGGCCGGCAGCCCGTCGTCCGGCGTCGCTGCGGCTGTGGTGTCCGCCAGCGCCGGGGCGGCCGGCGCTGGCACGGACGGCAAGGGCACGGGCGAGGCCATCACGATGGGTGGCACGTCGGCGGGTGGCAAGCTGGCGCAGGCGCTCAGCAGGCAGGCGCCGGCCAAGGTCGCGGCACGAAGCACGTGCGCGCGCCACAGAGGCGGGTTGTCGAAGTTCATCAGTAGGTGTTCTTCCATTCGCGCAGCGCGGCGAACACGCTTACGGCATCGTCGGCGACTGCGCCATGCGCAAGTGCCGATGCACGCACCTCGGCCTGGTTGCAGCGCAGGAACGGGTTGATGGCCTGCTCTTGCGCCACCGAGCTGGGCAGGGTGGGCGAGCCAGCGTCGCGCAGCGCCTGGCAGCGCACGGTGTACGCGGCCAGGGCGGCATTGCCCGGCTCCACCGCATGTGCAAAGCGCAGGTTGGACAAGGTGTATTCGTGCGTGCAGCACACGCGGCTGTTGCCAGGCAGGGCGGCCAAGCGGGCCAGCGAGGCCGCCATTTGTGCCGGCGTGCCTTCGAACAAGCGGCCGCAACCGCCCGAAAACAGCGTGTCACCGCAGAACAAGATGGGCGCTGGCAGCGCGTGGTCGTCGGTGGGCAGCTGCTGGTAGGCGATGTGGCCGGCGGTGTGCCCAGGGACATCGATGACCACAAAGCGCAGCCCCAGGACCTCGACCTCGTCGCCGTCATGCAAGGCGTTGTAGGGCTCCGGAATGCGTTCGCGCGCCGGGCCATGAACAGGCCCGTGCAGTCGGCCGCGCAATGCATCGACGCCGCCGACGTGATCGGGGTGGTGGTGCGTCACTAGAATCGCGGCCAGATCGAGCCCAAGTTCGTCGAGCTTGGCATGCACCGGTGCCGCGTCTCCTGGGTCCACGACCACGGCGCGCAGGCCATCGTGAAGCATCCAGATGTAGTTGTCGGCAAAGGCGGGCAGGGCGAGAAGATTCATGAACAAAGATGAGTCGATTGTGGAGTTGGGGGCCTGGCTGCGGACTCCGCCAGGACGCTACATGCTGGCCTGGGAACAGGACCGTTTGGACCGCAGTGTGACCGATGCGTTCGGTTTTCATGCCCTGCAGCTCGGTTTGCCCGAACTGGACGGCCTGCGGGCCAACCGCATGCCCCACCGCTGGGTGGCCAGCGACAGCCTGGTGGTGCCCGAGGCGCTGCCCATGCCGCCGCCCTCGGACAGCCTGATCTCCACCTTGTCGGCCGGCGAGCCTATCAGCCTGCACTGTGCCTTCGATGCCTTGCCTTTTCCCGACAACAGCATCGACCTGGTGGTGCTGCCCCATGCACTGGAACTGGCACGCGACCCGCACCTCACGCTGCGCGAGGTCGAGCGCGTGCTGGTGCCCGAAGGCCGGGTCGTCATCACCGGCTTCAACCCGACCAGCTTGTGGGGCCTGCGCCAACGCGGCGCACGCGCGCGCCAGGGCATGGGGCTGGCGCGCGAACGCAGCTTGTACCTGCCCAGTGCCGGCGACTTGATCGGCCACTGGCGCCTGCGCGCCTGGCTGCGTTTGCTGAGCTTTGAGGTCGAGGGCGGGCGCTTCGGCTGCTGGCGTCCGCCGCTGCGCAGCCAGCGCTGGCTGGAGCGTTTTGCCTGGATGGACCGCGTTGGCGACCGTTGGTGGCCGGTGTTTGGCGCGGTGTACTTCCTGGTGGCCGTCAAGCGCGTGCGTGGCATGCGGTTGGTGGGTTTGATCAAGAAAGACCGCCGCCAACGCCAGGCCGCACCGGCCGCGGTGGCGCAGTTTGGGCCCGCGCGCAGTGATCGCGTGAAACAAGACGTTGAAGTGGAGTCCTGAATGAGCGAGGTGGTTGTCTACACCGACGGCGCCTGCCGTGGCAACCCCGGCCCCGGCGGCTGGGGGGTGTGGCTCAAGAGCGGTGAGCATGAAAAGGAATTGTGCGGCGGCGAAGCGCTGACCACCAACAACCGCATGGAGCTGACCGCGGTGATCGAAGCCCTGGCGTCGTTGAAGCGCGAATGCAAGGTGACGATCTACACCGACAGCCAGTACGTGCGCCAGGGCATCACCGTCTGGATCCACGGCTGGAAGGCCCGCGGCTGGCTGACGGCCGACAAGAAGCCGGTAAAGAATGTTGAGCTGTGGCAGCGGCTGGACACACTGAACGCCAGCCACACCGTCACCTGGCGCTGGGTCAAGGGCCACTCTGGCGACCCGGGCAACGAGCGCGCCGACCGCCTGGCCAATCTGGGCATAGACAGGCTGGCGTCGTAAGCGCTGCCGGCCTGCGCTGGCGGCGCCTGGCCGCGCCGGGAACGGCAAGTCAGCGCGGCGGATAAAGTCGGGGGGTCTTTGTGGCTGCGCGCGGGAATCCCCTTTGAAGAACAAGATCTACACCTTGGTTGCTGTTGTGGGCATCGCCGTGGCCGGCGGTGCAGCATGGTGGTGGCAAAACCGCGCCGCGGCGGTGCCGCAGGTCGCGGCGGGCCCGGGCAGTGGCGCGGCGCCTGCGCCTGGTGCGCCCGGCGCCCGGCCCGGTGGCGGTGGCAGTGGTGGCGGTGGGGCCGGTGGACCCGCCAGCGTTGAGGTGGCGCGGGTCGAGAGCATGGCGCTGACTGACGACGTGCAGGCCGTGGGCTCGCTCAAGTCGCGCCAGGGCGTGATGCTGCGCCCGGAGGTCAGCGGCCGCGTGGCCCGCTTGGGCTTTCGTGACGGTGAACGCGTCAAGCGCGGCCAGTTGCTGGTGCAGCTGGACGACGCGCTGCAGCAGGCGCAACTGCAGCAAGCTCAGGCCCAGTCCAGCATAGCGCGCACCAACCTGCAACGCAGCCGCGAACTGCTGGCGCAAAACTTCGTCAGCCCGAGTGTGGTGGACCAGAACGTGGCCAACTTGCAGGTGGCCGATTCGCAGGTAGCCCTGGCGCAGGCGCAGGCCGCGCGCATGCGCGTCGTGGCGCCTTTCGATGGCACGCTGGGCATACGCTCGGTGCAGGTGGGCGACTATGTCAAGGACGGCGCCGACATGGTTAGCATCGAGGACCTGTCGGGCCTGCATGTCGAGTTCACGCTGCCCGAGCGCTACATCGCACGGGTTCGCAACGGCCAGACCGTTGAGCTGGCGCTGGACGCCTTGCCCGGCCGTGCCTTCAAGGGGCGCATCGACGCGCTCGATTCGCAAGTTGACCCCAACGGCCGGTCACTGCGGGTGCGGGCCAGCGTGGACAGCAGCGACGCACAGCTCAAGCCAGGCATGTTCGCGCGGCCGCGTGTGGTGTTTGCGGTGCGCGAGGGCGCCGTTGTCGTGCCCGAGGAAGCCCTGGTGCCCCAGGGCGGCCGGCAGTTGATCTTCAAGGTGGTGGACGGCGCCGACGGCAAGAAAGTCTCTCAACGGCTGGAGGCCAAGATCGGGCTGCGCCTGCCGGGCAAGGTCGAAATTCTCGAAGGTCTGAAGCCGGGTGATTCGGTGGTCACGGCAGGCCACGGCCGACTGCTGCGCGGCGAGTCCTTGCCGGTGCGCGTGGTTGACCTCTCGCGCCCATCCGACGGCCCAGCGGGCAAGGGCGGTGCACCGGGTGCTGCCGTGCCCGCGGGCGCCGAGGCGCGCAAGCCCGACGCGGCCGGCTCTGCGGCCGGCAAACCCCGCGCTGCCGCCCAGCCCTGACCCCGCCCACAGCCCAGGCACGGAGTTCCCATGCGAATCTCAGAAACCTCCATCCGCCGCCCGGTGCTGGCCTGCGTGATGTCCTTGCTGCTGGTGCTGGTGGGCCTGGTGTCCTTCAAGCAGCTCAGCCTGCGCGAGTACCCGCGCATCGACGAGCCGCTGGTCAACGTCAACACGCGCTTGCTGGGGGCCTCGTCAGAAGTCATCGAATCCCAGGTCACCAAGCCGCTGGAAGACTCGATTGCCGGCATCGACGGCGTCGACATCATGACCTCGGTGTCGCGCACCGAAATCAGCCAGATCACGGTGCGCTTCAAGCTCAGCAAAGACCCCGACACGGCGGCGGCCGAGGTACGCGACCGCGTGGCCCGTGTGCGTGGCCGGCTGCCCGATGCGGCCGGCGAGTCCATCATCAGCAAGGTCGAGGCCGACGCCACGCCCACCATCTGGCTGGCCTACACCAGCGAAACCATGGGCCCGCTGGAGCTGACCGACCTGATCAACCGCGTCGTCAAGCCGCGGCTGCAAACCGTGACCGGTGTGGCCGACGTGCAGATCGGCGGCGACCGGCGTTTTGCCATGCGCATCTGGCTCGACCCCGACCGCCTGGCCAGCTACCGCCTGACGGTGCAGGACGTGGAAGACGCCCTGCGGCGGCAGAACCTGGAGGTGCCGGCCGGGCGCATCGAGAGCCAGCAGCGCGAATTCAGCGTCACCGCGCGCACCGACCTCAACACGGTGGCGCAGTTCAACGACATCGTGTTGCGCAACGTCGGCGGCAATTTCATCCGCTTGCGCGACGTGGCGCGGGTGCAGGAAGCCGCGGCCAGCGAGCGTTCACGCGTGCGGCTCAACGGCGTGCCCTCGATCAGCACCGGCGTCATCCGCAATGCCACGGCCAACCCGCTGGAAGTGGCCGACGGCGTGCGTGCGCTGATGCCGCAAATCCAGCGCGACCTGCCGCCTTCGGTCACTGTCATCCAGGCCAACGACAACTCGGTCTTCATCGACCGTTCGGTCAAGGCCGTCTACACCGCGGTGGCCGAAGCCGTGGTGCTGGTGGCACTGGTGGTGTTCCTGTTCCTGCGCACGGCGCGCGCGTCCATCATTCCGCTGATCACGATTCCCGTCAGCCTGATCGGCGCCTTCTCGCTCATCGCCTTGGCCGGCTTCACCATCAACACGCTGACGCTGCTGGCGCTGGTGCTGGCCATTGGCTTGGTGGTGGACGACGCCATCGTCGTGCTGGAAAACATCTACCGCCACATCGAAGAAGGCCTGTCGCCCTTCCAGGCCTCGATCAAGGGTGCCAAAGAAATCAGCTTTGCCGTGGTGGCCATGACGCTGACGCTGGCCGCAGTGTTCGCGCCGCTGGCCTTCACCCCCGGCCGCACGGGACGCTTGTTTGGTGAATTTGCATTGACGCTGGCCGGCGCGGTGCTGGTGTCGGGCTTTGTGGCGCTGACGCTGACGCCCATGATGTGCAGCAAGCTGCTGCGCCACAACCCCAAGCCTGGCCGCTTCGACCGCTTCATGGAGCGTGCCCTGGTGGGCCTGACCGCCGGCTATGGCCGGGCGCTGAGCTGGACCCTGGTGAACCGCTGGGTGGTGCTGCTGGTGATGCTGGCATCGGCTGGCGGCAGCTACCACCTGTACACCACGGCCAAGAGCGAGTTGTCACCGCTGGAAGACCGCGGCGTCATTTCCATGCCCGTTCGTGCACCCGACGGCGCCACGCTGGAGTACACGGCACGCTACCTCGACGCCATCGAGCTCATCACCGCGCAGTACCCCGAATTCGACCGCCGCTTCATGTTCATCGGTGGTGGCGGTGTCTCCAACGCCTTTGTGGTGCTGCGTACGGTGGACTGGACCCAGCGCAGCATCACCACACAAGAGCTGGCGCAAAAGCTCTTGCCGCAGTTGTCGGCGCTGCCGGGTGTGAATGCCTTCCCCATCACCCCGCCCAGCCTGGGCCAGGGCTTCCGCGAGCGGGCGATCAACTTCGTGCTGGTCAGCGGCGACAGCTACATCAACATGTCACGCGCCGCGCAGTCCATGATCACCGAGATGCAGAAGAACCCGGGCATCGTGCAGCCCGACAGCGACCTGCAGCTGAACAAGCCCGAGATCTTCATCGACGTCGACCGCGCGCGCGCGGCCGATGTCGGCGTGGCTGTCGATACCGTGGCGCGCACCATCGAAACCATGCTCGGCGGGCGCGTGGTGACGCGCTACAAGCGCGACGCCGACCAGTACGACGTGCTGGTGCAAACCGAGGGCCGCGGCCGCACCACGCCCGAGGACATCGAGAAGATTTTCGTGCGCGGGCGCAACGACGCGATGGTGCCTTTGTCGTCGCTGGTCAAGGTGCGCGAAGCCGTCAGCCCGCGCGAGCTGAATCACTTCAACCAGCGCCGCTCGGTGACGCTGACGGCCAACCTGGCACCGGGCTATTCGCTGGGCGAAGCCCTGAGCTTCATGGACGCTTCGGCGCAACGCGTGCTGCCGCCCGGGTACGCGACCGAGCTCAACGGCGTCAGCCGCGAGTTCCGCGCCAGTTCAGGCGCGCTGGGCGTGGTGTTTGTGCTGGCGCTGCTGTTCA
Source organism: Burkholderiales bacterium (assembly GCA_031420055.1). Classification (GTDB taxonomy): domain Bacteria; phylum Pseudomonadota; class Gammaproteobacteria; order Burkholderiales; family Burkholderiaceae_C; genus Rubrivivax. Next base: position 13,408 of record JANOLY010000447.1, read on the forward strand.
TATTCTTGGTGCTGGCCGCGCAGTTCGAAAGTTTCATCGACCCCTTCGTCATCCTGCTCTCGGTGCCCTTGTCCATGGTGGGTGCCTTGCTGGCCCTGAAGCTGGCGGGTGGCACCTTGAACGTGTTTTCGCAGATCGGGCTGATCACGCTGGTGGGCTTGATCACCAAGCACGGCATTCTGATCGTCGAGTTCGCCAACAAGGCGCGCCAGGCCGGCATGGCCGTGGCCGAAGCGGCGCACCACGCCGCCGTGATGCGGCTGCGGCCCATCTTGATGACCACCGGCGCCATGGTGCTGGGTGCCCTGCCGCTGGCCCTGGCCACGGGCGCGGGCGCCGAGAGCCGGCAGCAGATAGGCTGGGTCATCGTGGGCGGCATGAGCCTGGGCACCTTGCTGACGATCTTCGTCGTGCCCACGGTGTATACGCTGTTTGCGCGCAAGAGCGTGCCCGGCGAGATCACCACACCAGCGCTGGTCGAGGCTGGTGCCGACTGAATGGCGGCGTTGCTGCCGTCAGTCGGCGCGGGTCAGCCGCCGATGTAATGCATCTCGACTCGGCGGGAAGCGGGCGCGTCGCCCGCGCCTGCCGAAGAGCGCAGTGCGGAGTAGCGATCCTCGCGCTCGCTCCAGATCAAGCCTATAGCCGCGGCGATCTGCTCGTCACTGCACGCCGGGCCATGCGCGCCACCGCGCAGCAGCGCGCGAAGGTCGTGCCCGCCATGCGCGAACAGACACAGGAAAAGCTTGCCCTCGGTGGACAGCCGAGCACGGTTACAGTCGCCGCAAAAGGCCTGGGTGACGCTGCTGATGAGCCCCACCTCGCCCGCGCCGTCGGCATAGCGCCAGCGCTGTGCCGTCTCGCCAGGCGCGCTGCTGTGCACACGCTCGAGCGGGAAGGCGTCGCCCAAGCGCTGCAGCACCTGGGACGAGGGCAACACCTCGTCCATGCGCCAGCCGTTGGTGGCACCCACGTCCATGTACTCGATGAAGCGCAGCACCACCGCAGGGCCGAAATGGTCGCGCACGTGGCGCGCCAGGGGCACGATCTCGCTGTCGTTGGTGCCGCGCTTGACGACCATGTTGACCTTCACCGGCGCCAGCCCAGCGCTCAGCGCGGCCCTGATGCCTTGCAGCACGTCGGCGACCGGGAAATCGACATCGTTCATGCGCCGAAAGATCGTGTCGTCCAGTGCGTCCAGGCTGACGGTGACGCGTTGAAGCCCGGCGTCGCGCAGCGTCTGCGCCTTGCGCGCCAGCAGCGAGCCGTTGGTGGTGAGCGTGATGTCCAGCGGCGTGCCCTCGGGGGTGCGCAGGGTGGCCAGCTGGGCGATCAGCGCCTCGATGTGTCGGCGCAACAGAGGCTCGCCACCGGTCAGGCGCAGCTTGTGCACACCGTGGGCGGCGAACAATCGGGCCAGGCGGGTGACTTCTTCAAAGCTCAGCAGCGAGCTCTGGGGCAAGAACTGGTAGCCGGCATCGAACACCTCCTTGGGCATGCAGTAGCTGCAGCGGAAGTTGCAGCGGTCGGTGACCGAGATGCGCAGGTCGCGCAGCGGGCGGCCTAGACGATCAGCCAGCACACCGCTGGGCAGTGCGGCCAGTGCCGGCACGCGCGGCACGGCTGCGGCATAGCGCAGGTCGGCCAGTGGAATCACAGCGTTGTCCATGCCGGCATTGTGCCGTGGGGGAAGCGCGCTTCAGGGCTTGGCTTGCGCCTGGGCCGCAGCCAGCTCGGCGCGGCGTGCGCCGTTGAAGCGCTTGGCCCAGTAGGCCTGGCGCATGTCCTCGATACGCACCTCACCGCCGGCCCGCGGCGAGTGGATGAACTTGCCGTCGCCCACATAGATGCCCACGTGCGAAAAGGCTCGGCGCATGGTGTTGAAGAAGACGAGGTCACCCGGGCGCAGTTCTTCACGTTGCACCTTGGCCAGGCTGCTGTCGTGCGCTTGCTGGTCGGCGCGCCGGGGCAGCAGCAGGCCCAGGCTGTTCTCGAAGACATGCCGTGTGAAGCCGCTGCAATCGAAGCCTTCGTCAGCGCCGCTGCCGCCGCGGCGGTAGGGCACGCCCAGGAAGTTCATCGCCGACATCACCATCTCCGAGGCCAGGTCGCGCGCCCGGTTGAGGAGGGGACTGGACTCGACCACGGCCGCCGTCGGCACCAGACCCTTGTCGCGAAGCAGCTGAAGCACGGCGTCGCCTGGGGCGGGCGCGGGTGCCGGTTCGGCGCGTGCTGCGCCGGCCATCACCAAGACCAGGCCACAGGCCAGCAGGGTTGGGAATTTCATGGTCGCAGCAGCATAGGCAGGCTCAGCCGCGGGTGTCAACGCGTGCAGACCAGTGTGCGAGCGGCGTGCCGGCGCCGGCCCGGGTGCGAACATGCCGGCAAAATCGGCGTCTTGCGCCACCATTGGGGAGACACATGTTCAAGGCCTTGTTGTTGGAGAAGGACGGGTCCGGCTTTCGCGCCGCCGTGAGTTCGATCGATGAATCGCGG